>CAITEL010000269.1 GCA_903891375.1 uncultured Neisseriaceae bacterium | reverse complement strand
TTAAATAAAATACCAGATAACATTTGTCTAGGTACTTAAGTATGTTCATTAATCCACTTTTGCAGGATTTTGATTTTTCATCATATTGTTTAGCTCTTTACTTGACCAATCTTTCGCAATAATCTTCGGGGTTACAATGTAAAGAGTGGTAATTTGATGGTCTTCCTGTGTAGAGCTTCTAAAAAACCAGCCAAGAAGTGGTATATCACCCAAAAATGGTACTTTTTTTACAACTTTCATATTGGTTGATTTGTCAAATGACGCCAAGAGTAAACTTTGACCTTCTTTTACTACCGCTTGGCTATTAATTGTACTTTGGGTATTAGTTGGCATACTTATAGAACCTGGGGTACTTGACATATCACCATCAAGGAGGGATACCTCTAACACTACAAAATTGCCATTAGTGTTAAATACTGCATGTGGTGTTATGGCTAATGAGGTATTAGTCTGAATTTGAGCCACATTAGCATCTTTACCTGGGTTGGTGCAGATGCTTTTACTCACTCCCGCTACGGCTGGTATGTTATCTAGTGTTGCTAATGCTGGTCTAGAGACAGTTTTTGCATAACCTTTTTGTTGTAAAAACATCATTGATGACATAAAGCTACCGAGATTACTAATTAATAATTGTCCAGGGTTTGTCGCACCGTAGACAGCTGATATGCCTGTACTACTTAAATTACCCAGATTCGCTGTATTATAACCAACCCCATATTGTTGCACGCTTGCCCACCAACTTATTCCATCTTCATTTAATTTATCTTGGTCTAAGTTAATAATGGTTACTTCAACTTCAATTAATGGGGTTGGTACATCAAGTTCTGCAATTAGGTTTTTATATAGTTGAATACTTTTAGCATTATCACGAATGATAACTGCATTTAATCGAGGATCAGCTTGTATATTTGGTGATAATGTTTGAGCTTCATCTGAGCTGTTTTCTTGAGAATTATCATTTTTAGTGTTATTGGCATTCTTATCATTAGTATTACTTGCACTATTTGTACCGATAATTACTGGTTTTGGTAATGATTTACTGGTAATCATACCATTATTATTTAGTAGGTTACTTAAAATGGTTGCAACACCTGGGATAATCACTTGCTGAGTTGTGGCTGCACTATTGATGATTCCTGAGGAGTTATTTAAATTTATAGTGATATCTGAAGCTTTTGCATATTTTAAACGATAGATGGAAAAGTTACTTGCAGTAGGGAGTAAATTTAGTTGTGAGATTTGTTGTGCTACAACATTCAGGTATTCATTAGGGCCAAAGATAACTATCTTATCTTCGCTAGGAATCTCAGAATAGCCAAATTTATTAATAAGTAATCCATTTTGGGCGAGGGTGTTTTTTAGTGATGCCATATTTTCGGATGAAACAGAAAAAGTTTTGCTTATAAATTTTTTTGAAGTAATGTATAGTTGATTTTTAGCAATAAACCAATCAAAACCGTATCCATTAGCTAACACGCTGAGTAAATCACTTTTTTGTGTTACTGTAAATCTACCATAAATATTTCTAGATAAAATACTATTTAAATCATTACCCAGAATAATTTGTAAATTATTTTGGATTGCATAATCATTTAAAACGCTTCTTAAACTTTTACCATTTATAAAAAAATTTATTTTGCTAACGTTATCACTGTCACTTGCATATGTAGTGGTATAGATACAATTTGAAAGTATAGCAATGGTTAATATGAGTAGGTTTTTCTTAAAGTTCATTATCTATTTTGCCTTGTGGGTTTAAGCTAAGTTGCGGCTTAATGATCGCAATGTTTTTATTTACAATTTCGATAGGTATTTCTTGATGACCAATAAATAGTGATGTGTTTTTTAATACATCATCAAGAGTTTGGATACTATCAAAAAAAATTATATTTCCGATGTCTAATTGGGTTATTTGATTTATGGATATTCTCTCTTGAGCCGCAATTATTGAAAATTCAAGCTTAGGGTTATCATTTAAATGAACATGTTTTGTTGGTGTTTTAGCAATATTTTCAATATTAAAAATAAACTCCTGTGAAAACAGCATGAATGCAAGTTCTCTTTGATGTCGATGGCTTTTAGCATAAATATATAATGGAATCTCCAGCCATAGATTATTAAAAAATTTAGACGAGCTTTGCTTAAGATTATATTGAAGATATTTATCCAAGATATT
>CAITEL010000268.1 GCA_903891375.1 uncultured Neisseriaceae bacterium | reverse complement strand
TATACATTGAATTAAATTTGTCGTTATCATTTTCTATAATTTTATTAATTGTACTGTTATTCATTAACTTATATAAAACCGAAATAATATTTTTAAAGTCATGAAGATGCTCGGTTAACGAGTCAAATTCTTCTATCAAGTCGAGGTCTGTAAGTCCTTTTCCATTGGTTAGCGTAGGTAGCAACAAATTAATGTTGGAGATCAGATAAGTAAGCTCGAATAACGGCTGTTGCAAGTGGTAAGGGTACTCTTTCTCATCATAGCTCTTATCAAATTGAGCTTCGTATTTCTTTTTTTGAGCAAAGTCTATTGCATCTTTTTTATTGTAGAACTGATCAAGTTTAACTGTGTATTTTGCATATTTTTCATTATAGAAGTTCTTAGTACATGATAGATTTAAAAAAAGATAATAAACAGAGGCAAGTTGCCCATGTAATGATGTATAATCCCTGTATTTACTACAACCGAGGGATTAATAGCATGATAAATCATACAGTACAAGCATCAACAGAGCAACTAAACAATATTATAACAGAAAATTTTAAATTGCATGGGAATAATCGTATTACTATTGCTGACTTAATGATTGGTTTATGGTTGGCACGAACAGTAAATTTAAATAAAATAGTAAATTATTCCAGCAGAGCTACGCAAATGAAAAAAGATGATATTTATCGTGGTTATCAAAATTTGATTCATAAATTTAGTTTAACGCAAACGCAACTCGCACTCGGAATTTTAAAAATGTTTGGTTTGTTAGGTGATTGTCAAATTATATTAGCATTAGATCGAACTAACTGGAAGTATGGATTAGAAGATCTTAATTTGCTTGTGCTGTCAGTCGTAGTGAATGGTTGTGGTGTTCCTTTATTCTGGCTAGAACTAGATAGCAAAGGAAATAGCAATACAGCTGAGCGTAACCAACTGATGGAGATGTTTATTAATACATTTGGCGCCCAAAAGATTAGTTATATTTTAGGTGACAGAGAGTTTATTGGTGATGATTGGTTTTCATATCTAGATAAACTGCAAATTAAATTTATTATGCGAATAAAAAGCAATATGCAAATTGACACGGGTACTCCTGATGGAGTTGGTTGTAGTTGTGCTGTAATATCAAATGCAGAGTTTACAAATCCAAATACCAAATTAGTGAATTATGTCATTTATTTTAACAAAGATACGAATGAAGTAAAATATTATTCTAAAAAAGAATGGCATATTATTCAGGTAAGCATTAATGATTTATCCACTGAAAATCATAAATTATACAACGAGTTAATAGATAAACTAAGTGGTAACAATCACAAAAAATGGGTACCCAAGCATCAACTACCCAAATGTTTATACAGATTTACACATATGATATCGGCTGGCGAATTATGTGACTTAGCAGAAAAAACCAATATACTAACTTTTTATGGGCAAATTGATAGTCATTTTTTGCAAATTCAGGCAACACGTAGCACCGAAAACGAATTAGTTATAGTAGTTTCAAATGATTTAATAACAACAAGATTATTGGAAATATATAAAAAAAGATGGTCAATCGAATGTCTATTTGGCAATTTAAAAACCAAGGGGTTTAATTTTGAGGATACTCATTTCACAAAAAAAGAAAGACTAGGTAACTTAACTAAATTATTGGCTTTAGCATTTGCAATAGCATTACTACTTGGTATTATCAAATCAATGAGAACCCCAATTATTATTAAAACACACGGGAGAAGAGAGCATAGTTATTTCCGTTACGGATATGATTTATTAATCACAATGGTTCTAAATGATTTACAGAGTGTTGTACGATTGATTCAATTGTGCTTTGTTGCTGCCGATTGGAATCAACGAATCAAAATAGTTCAAAAAGAATTAAGGAGGGTTAAATGATTGTAACAGAATGTTTTAACATAAATGTATCATGTACAAAGAGAATTACTAATGCAGCAACTGAAACATTGAATAGAGAAATTGGTAGAAAGTATGATGTAGGTTATGGATATTCATTTAATTCATTAAGAAATAAACTTCTATTTAGTCCCCAAGGGTTAGATTACACTAATGGATATTCGGTGCGTGATGTTAATAAAATGATTAATAAAGGTGTCAAACTAGACTTAGCTAACAATATTCTAAATGATATTCTTCGTTATGACAGCACACGAAATTCCGAATATATCCCTATAAATAGTATAGATTAAAGCACACTATATTCCGAAGATCCCTTCTTTGTAACCTTCGATAATTGAACTGTAATTTTAGCATATATCATCAGTACAAAAATACTCTAGTTTGTTTGTACTAATGATATAGTTTTGACTTCATTACCCGATTAAAAATCAGTGAGAGTATTAAATCAACTTTTGGCAAAATTATAATCCTTTATAACTCTTATTATTATTTATTATCCCAAATTTACATAAGGAATAGTACTGTCTTTTTGGCGATACAACGAATGAGCTTTTGCAAGTCGACCAGCTAACTCTGCTGTACTAATAAGTACAGACATATTTGCTTTTACTGTCCTTCCATGTGTTGCTTTGCCAACAGCTTTCATTAAATATGGTGTCATTGCTGGACCTCTAATACCGTCTTTATTGGCCAATATCATGGCCTCTTTGATAACGATATTAACCTCATTATTATCAATCGCGTCTTCTTCTTTTATGGGGCTTGTAATTAATATTGAACTTTTATTACCTAATTCCCAATGTTTATCAATGGCATATGCTATTAGTTTCTTCGTCATCCAACCTATGGGGGCTACGAATACCACTCGAAGTACAATAAAATGCAGGAAAATCATCTGATTTATATGCAATCACTGGTACACAGTGTGTCTCTAGATATTCCATTGTTAAATTCAAATCAAGAATACTTTTTGCTCCAGCACAAACTACTGCTACTTTGGAACGAGTGAATTGTATTAAATCTGCAGAAATATCCATTGTGGTTTCTCCATCTCGGTGTACTCCACCAATGCCGGCCGAAGCAAAAAAAGGAATATTTGCTAATTCCGCTGCTACTAATGAGGAAGCTACTGTAGTAGCCCCCATACAACCTTTAGCTAAAATAATTGGTATATCTCTGCTACTTACTTTAGGTATACCAGACGTAGATGCAAAACGATCAATATCTGCGTCATTCATTCCAATGATAAAAAAACCATTTTCAATACCTATAGTTGCTGGGATCGCGCCACCTATTCTAACTGCCTCTTCGATTTTTTTAGCAGTAGCGACATTTTCTGGATAAGGCAACCCATGTGAAATAACAGTTGATTCCAATGCTACCACTGGTTTTCCAGTATGAAGCGCCTCTAACACTTCATCACTAAACTTTAATAGGTTACTTTTATGTTGATTAAGTTTCATATTTATTCCTTACAAAATTAATTTAATTTAACTAGATTATGGGTTAATAATTTGGTGATTTAAATAGTAATTTTTTACGATTTACTATTTCTGGAATGTAAACTAATTCATTCCAAAACTCCTTTTCTATCGGTTCAAGTGCAATTGAAACAGCACCTTCATCACACTTGATAATATCAGTAACTACTTTAGTTAATGATATTGCTAACTCCGATTGCTGCTCTTTGCTAAGCAATGGAAAATGTTTAATAATAATATGTGGCATTTTATTCTCCTTGTATAAATTACCATTAATTTTAGTGAAATCTGACGTCGAATTTTGTTTTATTGTTTTTACCAATTCCTCAATATCAGTGTCCTTGAGCATACTATAGTGATCAGCTTTAAGCTCTACAACAGTAGGTACTGTAGTAGAAAATCCACTATTATTTTCAATAAATGAGTAATCATCTCCATGTGCTTTAAAAATTGTAATAGGGGCATTCAGACACCTGTCCTTTAATTCATTAAATGAATATTTGAATTCATAAGTCTGAGAAACTATATTGATTATTTTTTTTACTATATCTGGTTCAAGTTTATTATTTTTTGTTGTAATATATTTTACAAAACTTTCCTCATCATTAACAATCTGTAAGCATTCATTAAGTGCATTATGGGTGTCATTACCCATAAATACTGAAAAGAGAATTATTATATATGCTTTATTAGAGAATGTTGATTTACCATTATTGCTAAGAAACTCTCCATTTTTTTTGATTTTTGGCGATCCTGGGGCTATCAAAAATAATTTATCTACTACCGCACCAGATTGTTCCAGTTGATAAGCAACTTCAAATGCAACTCGTGCACCAAATGAATATCCCCACAGTGTGTAAGGGCCAACTGGCTGTATTTTTTTTATCATTTTAATATCTTCCATTGCCATTTCTTTAATAGTCAAATATGGAGTTTCATTTTTATTAATACCATACGCCTGAATCCCATAAAAACGCTGATTTGTACCAATTTTTTCCGCGAGTAATCGCAAATTCATACAATAGCCACCAAGCCCAGGCCAACAATAAATAGGATTTTTTGATCCTTTCTCTTGCAATTTCACTAATCGAGAACTGTTTTCTGCATTTTTTTCACCGCTCACAACTTTAAGTGCAAGTTTCTCTATAGTAGGACATTCAAATAAAACCTGCAGTGAAAGTGAAGCACTTAATTTACTGTTAATTCTGTTAATTAGGCTCACAGCAATCAGCGAATTCCCACCCATTTCAAAAAAATTATCGGTTACGTAGACCGTGTCTCGTTTCATCTCATTTTTCCAACAATTACAAATTTTATGTTCAATTTCAGTTCTTGGTGCAATACATATTTGTTGGGTAAATTCTATATGATATTCTTTTAATTTTTTCATATCCACTTTTCCATTAATGGTAAGTGGCATTTTATCTAAAACTATAACTTTATTTGGTATCATATATTCTGGCAGAAAATTTATTAAATCATCTTTAATCGGCCCTCTCAGGAATGAAATGCGACAATTTGTGGCATAATGATTTAACGTGATATTTTAAAACAAGTGCTAAGAAATTGATGGTAATTTAGATACACAAGACGAGAAAACT
>CAITEL010000267.1 GCA_903891375.1 uncultured Neisseriaceae bacterium | reverse complement strand
AGATTTAGGTACAATATACAATTGAATAAATCTCAAAGCATTCGGCTGAAAGTACGCACAATAGTAGAAAATTGATTTGATTAATAGATTATGTTCACGCTGAACATGCGCAATAAAATGGCGGAGAAATATTATGCAAAGTTTAGTAAAATTATAATAATCGAATAAGAATGCTCAACTAATATCGCCAATAACAATATAGCCACGATAATTATCGCCATCTCGAGTATTCATACTAGAATAAAAATCAGCTAACTTTACCCATACCCATGGTGAGAATGATGCCCATGGATCAAGGAGTAAAAGTCTATCACTAACCTCATCATAAGCAGCAATTGGCGAAAAATGACCGCAATTTAATTCCGTACATTGAATATTTAGATTATAGTTGGTGATTATGTATCGATTTTGGCTATTCATAACATCTTTTATTAAACGCCTAAACTCATTAAGATTTTGTTCAGTGGTTTTATTAACATAATACAGTATTGCCTGCATATGAATATTAGTTAATACTATATTTAATGCACTCGATAACTTATATAAACGCATGCCTAAATTATATTCATTGTGATGATCTGTTACCTTACCCATGATTTCATCTTGATTCAATACATCTTGGGTATTTTCAAAAAAATTTTGCTCAGTCCAGATAAAATTAGCCATACTTACATTTGTGGTAACATTCTTAAACATACTGGCTGTATCCAATGGACGTTTTATCTGCTTTTGCACGTAAATAGCATTTAACACCATAACACTAGATGCTACACCACAAGTCGTCACATGTTGCTGATGAATAAAACATTGAGCTAAGCGAAAAAATACCTGCCGATATTTTGAGCTAATTAAATACTGCTCACCTAAATTTGAATGAAAAGGAACAACAATTTGTTCATCTAGTGGCTGTTGATTATTATTAACAAAATAGCCATAATCTTTGATATTTAATCTTTCATTATTATACATAACATAAATCCTCTTAAATATTTTACTAAAACGTGTTTCGTAAATTGTGAATATGAGTAAAAACATCAATAGGCAAAGATTTTAATAAATTCATATTTGTTTTTAATTCCGGTGTATCACATCTTAAAAATGGCCATAAATTTTAATTACACAAAGTAACAGTTGTTTTATAGCCTCCTTAATACTCTCATTTACAATATAAATCTTCATTAAATAGCGTTCTAAATAACTGCTTAGGTATCATCTTTATATTCAGATTAACTACCTTTTGCTGTAATGCACTATCATCATAATCATCAGTTATTAAATATGCCAGATGATTAATTTTATAGTTATCAATTATATCTACACCTAATTTATCACGGCATTCAATCTGGTTATCAATAAAATATGTTATAGAGTTTAAATGATTTGCATTATCTTCATACCACTGCTTAAACTGTGTAACTTTGGTAAAATACCTAACCTCTGCTACATTTTGCAATACATTTTGCAATAATGCATGTATTTCATGGTCATCATCTAAAACCACAACATAATCTAATAAGACAACTCTTTTAAACCATATTGGCAGTTCGGATATTGGTATTTCAATTACAACTGTTGTACCAACATCTATTATCGACTTAATAGATAACTCCCCACCAATATCCTTAAAATAATTCTTTGCCGAACTTAATCCAATACCAGAACCTTGAAGTTTAGTTGTATAACCATTTAAAGCTTTCAACTGAACATCACCATCCATACCACATCCATTGTCCGTAATTTCACAGATTAATTGATGGCTATCTTTATTTTCATATAACTTGACGTTAATAATTGCACCGCTGATGTCATTTTCCACAGCCTCATATGCATTATTTAATAAATTTGAAAGATGATTGATAAAAGTATACGGTTCAACAAAACACCATAAATCATCACTTATATTATCAACATCCACCAACACCTCAATACTCTTGTTTTGCTCAATTATTTTATCCGCAACGACTTCTTGAATATAGGACTTAAATAAAATATGGCATGGCTGATGATTATCATCTGTCCCAATTGCTTTATGCTTCCCAATATCTTTGTACAATCTACCGAGTTGACTTCGAATATTATGTAAAGATCGGTTACTTTTTCGTATTAGATTATTATTTAACCCACTATCTTTATATAATTTCTGATTACATGATAGAGCTGTCTTTAATGGCGATTTAATATCGTGGATAACCTTACGGGAAATAGTCATAAATGCTAAGTTAGTTTCTTTTTGCTTGACTGCAAAAATTAATTGTCGAATTTGTTGCTCAATTTGTTGAAATTCATAATAAGCATTATTAGCTGGCTGGCTCTCAATTTTAGAATCATTATTCATTAATTTAATTAGTGCCTGCATTGGCTTTACTATCAACACATTTGGGATATCATATGCCAAAGGAATTAACAATAAATACAAAACAACAGTAAATATACAAATAATTACACATAAAATAAATATCAAAACGATTTTTTGGCAAATTAATAAAATCAGTTTACCTCTAACTAACAATTGCCCAGCATCAATATTTT
>CAITEL010000266.1 GCA_903891375.1 uncultured Neisseriaceae bacterium | reverse complement strand
TTGTAGCATTGATAAAAACACGCTAGGTAAAAATCCAGAAGGGCGCAAAGTAAAAGGGGTAATTCATTGGGTAAGTGTATCGCTAGCAATTAAATCTGAGGTGCGTTTATATGATAGACTTTTTACGGAGGTTGAGCCTGATAGTGTTGATGGTTGTGATTTTAAAGAATTTATGAATCAAAATTCATTAACTACAGTAACGGCATATATTGAACCTGCAATTATTAAAGCGGTAGCCGAAGATTCGTTTCAATTTGAACGTTTAGGGTATTTTGTTGCGGATATGCGTGATTTTGATAAATCACATAACCGTTACGTATTTAATAAAACAGTTGGACTAAAAGATTCTTGGAAGAAATGAGGTAAACATGACACCACAAGTTAATTATATTGAGTGTAATAATTTAAAAGAAAAGTATAAAATGGTTTACTACTCTTGGGGTAGTCAAGAGCACAGTAACAAGACCTTAATTTGCTTACATGGTTTAAATCGGAATGGCCGTGATTGGGATTATGTTGCGAAGAGTTTAGTTGAGAAAGGATATTTAGTGATTGCGCCAGACATTGTTGGGCGTGGTAATAGTGATTATTTAATTGATGCTAAGGGTTATGAAGTCCCATATTATTCCCTAGATATTTTAACTTTGATTCGAGTGTTGTCTTTACAAAATATTAGTATTTTAGGTACGTCGATGGGCGGGTTAATTGGTATGGCAATTGCCGCAATGCCAGAACACCCAATTAAAAAACTGATTCTTAATGATATTGGCGCTGAAATTGAATATAAAGGCTTACAAATTATTTCTAGTTATAGTGGAGAGCAACCAGAGTTTACCACCTTTGCAATAGCTAAAGATTATCTGAAAAATATTAGTTTAGACTTTGGTGATTTGCCTAATTCAGTCTGGGAACATATGGCACGTAATTCGTTTCAAAAAAATGCTAAGGGTAATTACGAGTTAAAACGTGATGTAAATTTGAGTAAACCATTTCTTGCGCCTACTGATGGCGAGAAAAACCTTGAATTTTGGGAGTTTTGGCATAAAGTTACATTACCTACATTGATAATTCGAGGTGAAAACTCTAATATCTTAAGTAAAGCAACTATAGACAAAATGCAAGCTATTAATGGCCAGACAAAAAGCATTGAAATTAAAAATACAGGTCATGCCCCGTTTTTATATTCTATTGAACATACAGAACTTATTTTTAACTTTTTGGAGTAGACTCACATGAATGAAAATCATTGTACTATTAAATTTCCCAATCCTGCGATACCAGCATCGCTTATTGCTATTGGTATTATTTTATCTGGTGTGTTTTTAGGTGATAGTATAAAATATTTTAAAAATTTTGATCGTTACGTTGAGGTTAAAGGCTTAGCTGAACGAGTGGTTAAGGCAGATGAGGCAAATTGGCAGATTACAGTCGCATCCTCAGGTAATGACTTAAAAAGTATTTATGCAACTATAAACACAGAACAACAAACCATAACAGATTTTTTAACCAAAGAAGGGTTTGCGGTTACTGACATTCAGAGGCAACCGATTTCTATTACGGATAACCAAGCAAATGCGTATAATACGAATAAATCAATAGTGAGATATTCAGCAACCGCTGGTGTGACTATTACCTCTAAAAATGTTGATAAAGTAACAACAGCAACGCAAGATACTAACCAATTAGTGGCCTCAGGTGTGCTACTGACAAATAATAATGTTTCTTATTCTTACCAAGGGTTAAACAATATTAAAGTGTCAATGCTCAATGAAGCATTGAGTAATGCTGCACAATCTGGGGCACAATTTGCTAAGCAATCAGACAGCAGATTGGGGAAGATTCGCAATGCATCGCAAGGTCTTTTTAGTATAACAGCGGTAGATGGGTCTTCTGGTGATAGTAGCATTAATAAAAAAGTCAGAGTTGTAACCACTGTGCAATTTTTTTTAAAGT
>CAITEL010000265.1 GCA_903891375.1 uncultured Neisseriaceae bacterium | reverse complement strand
CTGCTTTTGCTACATCATCCACAAGAGATAGAGTTTCTTGAAGCTGACTAGTGACGTGTGCTAACTTACTCAAGGCTTCCTTATCCCACGTTAGAATTTCTGGTAATAATTTATGCCGCACAAAATTACGCAAATAACTTACATCATAGTTACTTTCATCTTCTATATTCGACAAATTATTTAACTGGGCAAACTCTTCAATTTCACGACGCAAAGTGCTAAGTAATGGTCGCCATATCAACGTATCATGCTTAGATGTAACAATTTGCATGGCTGCAATATTATGTAAATCACTACCACGTAAAATTTGACTTAACATGGTCTCAACCTGATCATTTTTATGGTGTGCCAAAACAACAACATCCGTATTTAGTTTAGCAAATGCAGTGTAACGAGCAATTCTTGCATTATTTTCCAGACTCTCACCACCATTTTTTTTAATCAAAAAATGCTCAAGCTGTAATGGTATTTTTAAACGTTCGCATAAATTTCTACAAAAATGCTCCCATGTAGTTGCATTTTTTGAGATTCCATGATTAATATGCACTGCTTTAACTAGAATCCTTGGTTTTACTTCTTTAATTTTAGTCAAGATATACAATAATACCACGGAATCAATACCACCGCTTAGACCTATCGTGTATACTTTTTTGTCTAATAATTCTAATGGCCAAGAGTCAAGAACCCTACTAATTAGCTTACTCATCAATTAATTCTTCAGTTCCTTCTTCATATTTGCCATAACTCATTATGCGCTCTAATCGTCGTTCAACTAAATCTTCAATCGAGAATTCTTGTATTTTTTTTAAGTTATCTCGAAGTGTCCGTTTCATTTTTGTCATCATCTCACTATGATTTGAATGAGCACCACCCCTAGGTTCTGTGATAATAGCATCAATTAAATTTAAAGATTTTAATTTAGTTGATGTGATACCAAGAATCTCGGCAGCAGTGCTTGCTTTTGACGCATCTTTCCATAGTATTGAGGCCCCTCCCTCAGGGCTTATCACTGAGTAAATCGCGTATTCTAACATGTTAATTTGGTCACCAACAGCAATAGCCAGCGCACCTCCAGACCCACCCTCACCTATTACCGTAACAATAATTGGGGTTTTTAATTTAGCCATTTCGTATAAATTACGCCCAATAGCCTCCGATTGGTTTCTTTCTTCTGCCCCAATACCTGGATATGCACCATTAGTATCAACAAACGTGATAATAGGCAATTGGAATTTTTCTGCTAATTGCATGATTCTCAACGCTTTACGGTAACCCTCTGGTCTTGGCATACCAAAATTACGCTCTAGATTCTCTTTAGTATCTCGTCCCTTTTGATGCCCAATAATTACTACCGATTGTGTGCCAAATTTTGCCATACCACAAATGATTGATTTATCATCAGCAAAATGACGATCACCATGCAACTCTACAAAATTACTAAAAATATTATGGATATAATCTAGTGTGCGTGGCCGTTGTAAATGTCTTGCTACTTGTACTATCTGCCATGAAGATAATTTACTATAAATTTCTTTAGTTAATATATCCGCCTTTTCTTGTAATTGGTTGATTTCTAAGCTAATATCCACTGATGAATCTGCTTGTACTTCACGCAATTCTTCTATTTTATTATTTAGCTCAGCTATCGGTTTTTCAAATTCTAAAAAATGTTTTTTCATTAATTGTGTCCTACTTTAATATTAGCGTTCATATACTTCGAATATGTTTATTTGTTAAGAATACGTGTTAATAATTCGATATTTTTTTTATGTTCTTCTATATTGTCCTGCAAAGTTTGTAACCTATTTATATATTGAGTATTGTCTTCCGTAATTAATTTATTTTCTTTTGCATTAGCAAGTAACTTTAATGCAGAATTAAGCGCATCTTTTTCATGTGCTAATTCTTCATTTAACACAAAATTTCGACCATACTCATTCATATTTTCATTTATATTTGGCGTAAATTTACCTAAATTCGAAATTTTTGAATTATTTGGATACCATATTTTGGGAATATCTGTATCTCCATTTGCATATAAATCATTTTTAGTCATTGGGTTGGCATACACAACAAGTGGTGCTAATTTCATCTTTCTAGCTTTTATATGTTGTTTATTTGTTATAACTAAGTTACCGCTCTCATCTGTATATTCAAAAATACTCGCTGAATCAGGCTTAGTTGAAGTAGTGCCTGAAACTACAACCTTAGACGCAATTTTAGGTTTTTGTGTTTTTTTGTTAACAAAAAATATTAGCATAACTATCAGGGGCAAAATAACGATAATAATTAATCTTCTATATTTCATTTGTATAACACGGCATTTAACACAGCATTAACTAATTAAACCAATTAAATGCCCTATCGCCATCAAAGCAATAATTCCTATAAAAAATAATCCAGCTCTATATAAAACCGCTATAATATAGGTTGTCATCTGTGGTGTAAATGCATCTAATTTAATTTGCCCTGCATCAGCATTGTCTAGCTCATCAGAATTAGCTTGGTAACGATCTTTATCTACCGCAATCAAAATTGAATCATTTAACATGTCATCTAAAAAATAAAAACTTTTTGTAAAGTTTTTCCGTTGACCTACAATATAGTGAGATACGTTTTCGAAATCACCAGCTATGGCAATAAAAATATATAAAATACAATACGGAATAACATTTGCGTAAAATAACATTTTATCGACAACAACATTATATACAACGAGATCAATCCCTTTGTTTTTCAGCTCCGCACTAATCGACATAATAATTAAATAGCACCCAACACCAATACCTGAGGGTAATACTAAAAACCAAAATAATGGCACAAAAAACCGTGTAGCGTAAGTATGAATAAAAGCAAAAGATTTATTATTGAGGTTCGTACTCTTTGCCTCTTCTTTCCATGTAAGAACTTGAACACAAAGAATAAAAATTATTAACTTAAATAAAAAATAAATAAAGATATATCTAGCTAAAATCAAGTGTAATAGAATTAACACTAGTACCACAGGGGTACAAGCCATTAGGTAAGCATATCTAATTTCACGTTGATTAGTAAAATTACGTGAAATAAATAATCTTACGTACTGCAATAATTTAATATTAAAAAAAGTTCTAGTTTTAATCAATAGTTTTTGTTGTTCTAGAATACTCGTAATAAGTATAGAAATCAATAGCATAATAAACCCTTTTAAGAATCGTTAGAATCAACTTGATTATACGCATAAATGTTTGGTAATTGACGATATAGTCCATAAATATCCATACCATAACCAAATAAATAACGATTTGGTGCAACCAAACCAACATAATCGGCGGTAACTGGTTTTGCCTTGCCAATATTTTTATCGATTAAAACAACCAATTTACACATTTTCACTCCTGCATTTATAAGAAACCTTTTAATTTCAGCTAAAGTGTGCCCTTCATCTAATATATCATCAAGTATATAGACTACTTTTCCACGAATTTCTTCAACCTTGGGTTGGCGATACCAAGTAATATGAGATGAACCGAAAGTTTCATCTCCATAACGTGATGCATGGATATAGTCTGAAAAAAAAGGCCCTGATATTTTTTGTAATAAATTTGCTCCAAAAAACATACCGCCATTCATAACGCTCAGAAAAACTGGGATCTCTCCAATAATTTCTTGTTCTATTTGTTTTGCTATTCTAGATACGGCCTGAGTTAAATCACTCTCAGTACATATACATTCTGAATTTTTTAATATATTTAAACTGTGCTGATAATCTAATTGCATATAAGGTTCATCCTGTTTTTATGATAAAATACCCTATATTTTATCATATTTTAGGTTTAATGATTATGCAAACATTACCCACCCACAAAGTACTCTTAATTATCCTTGATGGATTTGGCTTACGCTCTGAAACTGATTTTAATGCTGTAACCAATGCACACACACCTAACTTTGATTATTTTAAGCAACATTATAGTTTCGGTAAAATTGATGCCTCAGGGCAAAATGTTGGGCTACCATCTGGTCAATTTGGCAACTCTGAGGTAGGACATCTTAATATTGGTGCTGGCAGGGTAGTACAGCAAGACATAACTAGAATAGATAACGCAATAGCAACTGGTGAATTTAACACAAACCAAATATTTTTAAATAGTATAAACTCTACCACAAGTGGTTGTATGCACATTATGGGGCTACTCTCTGATGGTGGAGTACATTCGCACATCAATCATATAATTGCTTTAATTAAATTAGTTGAAGCACAACCAAACATACATCGAATATGGCTACATTTGTTTCTGGATGGACGTGATACTCCACCACAAAGCGCTTTAACCTACATAAAACAAATAAATCAGGTACTCGCATGCTCTCCTAAAACCAAAATTGCAACAATTTGTGGTCGATTCTATGCAATGGATCGGGATAAACGTTTTAACCGAATTCACCTAGCTTATGATGCCATTATGAATGGGCAAGCTGATAATCATAGTGATAACGTATTGGATGCTATCAATGAGTCCTATGCTGTAAATTTGAATGATGAATTTATTAAACCTTGCATTTTCAATGGTTATATTGGCGTATCTGATGGTGACAGTATGTTTTTTGCTAATTTTAGATCAGATAGAGCAATTCAATTAACTGAGGCTATAACCAGTAAAACATATACTAATTTTATTTGTAAACCAATTGAGTTATCTAGCTTTGTAACTATGACGCAATACGATAAAACACTTAAAGTTGCCGTTGCATTTATGCCCAATTATATTCATAATACATTAGGTGAATATATTTCTAATCTAGGATTGCGCCAACTAAGAATTGCTGAAACAGAAAAATATCCTCATATTACATATTTTTTTAATGGTGGACGAAAAGAACCGTATATCAATGAAGACAGGGTTTTAATAAACTCACCACGTGATGTGGCTACTTATGATGAAAAACCCGAAATGAGTTTGCCTGAAGTAACTGAAAGATTAGTCAATGCTATTAATGAAAATAAATATGATTTGATTGTGACTAATTTTGCTAATGGTGACATGGTTGGCCATAGTGGTAACTATGAAGCCACGATAAAAGCGGTAAATGCCCTAGATATAGCTCTTGGAAAATGCGTTAACGCCATGCAACAAATAGATGGCGAAATTTTGATAATTGCCGACCATGGTAACTGTGAAAATATGTTTGATTACGAATCAAATCAACCACATACACAACACACAACCAATTTTGTACCATTTTTGTATATTGGACGAAAAGCAACAATAGACGCAAATGGTTCACTACAAGATGTAGCCCCAACTCTCTTAAAAATGGCAGGACTCAATAAACCAGAAGAAATGACTGGGCATAGCTTAATTAAATTCATCTAGAGGATAATATCATACATGAAAAAAATACTATTTTTTTGTTCAATGCTTTACTGTTCGCTTACTCTAGCTACAAGCACTACTGATATCAATCAAAATTTACATGACATTAAAAATAAAATTAATCAAGTAAATAGTGAAATCAATAAGAAACAACAGCAACAACAAGATATTAATCAGGCATTAAATAACTCTACTGTCGCACTTAATCAATCAGAATTAGCGTTAAAGCAAATCACACAAAAACGTGATTTAACCATACAGCAATTGAGTACTATCCAACAATCAATAACATCACTTGGTCAATCAGTACTAAAACTAAAGAGTTCGTTGCAAAACACAATTAATTTAGTTTACCAACAAATACAAATGCAAAACAACTCTACACAATCTATCCTTAACGGAAACAATTCCGTAGAAGTGCAAAGAAAAAAAACATACCTTGAAGCTATATTACATAGCAAATTATCTTCTTTACAACTTTTACAACAACAAATGGCATCACTGCAAGCAAATAACGACAAACTACAACAAAAAGTAGATCAACTAAACCACAAACTAGGATTAACAACTAAACAAAAAACCCAATTACTGAACAATAAACAAACACAAACACAACAATCCCAGGTTCTAAAATCACAAATAAACCAAGACACTCAAAAATTGGTAGCTTTAAAAGAACGCCAAACTAAATTAAATAATTTAATGGATAAAATAATTGCAACGGAACTGAAAGCTAAACAACAACAGTTGGCAAAAAATAATATAATTAATAAAAAAAACACGTTACATGCAACTACACAAAATAATGTATTAAGTGATAAAGCTGGTTATTCAGATGATTCACCATTTTTCTCCAGAAAAATCGCTAAACCAATCAATACTTCGGTAAATCTCGGATTTGGCGTAATACGTGATAATGTAGCCAATAAAGGTATATTATTCGACTATTCTGCGAACACTACAGTTCATGCAATTTCTAATGGAAAAGTTATGTACACTGGCGACTTACCCGGATTTGGTAAAGTCATAATTATTGACCACGGTAATGATTATATGTCAATTTATAGTGGTATAATCCCCATGGTTAAAACTGGCACCCAAGTATCAATTGGACAAACCATAGCTAATACTGGCGATAAAGAAAATCAACCATTAGGTGGCATGTATTTTGAACTCCGTCATTTGGGTAAGCCAATTAACCCCAGCAAAATATTGAGTTAGTTAATATGAATCATCTAGTATTTAATGGAAAGGAATTACTTCGACGTATATTTAATTCTGGATTTATGCATGTTTTTATTGCCAATAGTTTTTCTTATTTAGTCGCATTTTGTGGCTCTATTGCATATGCCCGACTACTTGGGCAATATAATTTTGGGATATACTCATTTTGTTTTAGTATTATAACGTTTTTTCTTCTAGTAAACGGTTTTGGCGCAGCCAGTGGTGTTTTACAATTTGTAAGTCGCAATACTGAAACGAATATTCAGCTAGCATATCTCGATTATTCCATACGCCTTGGAATTATTTTTAACATTTTATTATCTATTGGCATCTTTTTATACGCAACTCTCTTTAATTTACCTATACCTAATACAAAAAATATTCTTATAGCTATGTCATTATTCCCAGTTGGTAGACTCTACATAGATGTGTTTCAAGCCTATCTACGAGCAACAAGACAAAATAAGCTCTTAGCTAAATTTAGTATTAGCACTAATTCAATTTTATTAATTATGAACATTGGTGGGATTTATATTGCTGGATTAATTGGCTTTGTAGTCACCACTTATATTAGTTATGCTTTAATCATACTAATTTCTACATTTGTTTATAAATTACCAAACGTATTTAGATTACATATTAAATCGATTAATCAACGTGAGTTTATAAGTTATTCGATCTATGCCACCATAGGTAATGCATTCTCGCAATTATTGTTTATTTTGGACATTCTACTGTTAGGCTTTATTGTGAAAGACTCTCTTATCGTCGCTAACTATAAAGTCGCCACTATAATTCCATTTGCGTTAAATTTCATCCCTGGAGTTATTGTTACTTTTTTTTACCCCATATTTGCAAAAAATGCAAATAACATTATCTACATTAAAGTATTAAAAAATAAAGTACAAAAAATCATGCTAATGGTAAGCCTACCAACTAGTATAATCCTCATAATAATTGCCAAGCCACTCATCACCATTATTTTTG
>CAITEL010000264.1 GCA_903891375.1 uncultured Neisseriaceae bacterium | reverse complement strand
TTGTATCATTGCCATCACTGACAATAACGAAATCATTCTTGAATACCAATACCGCTATCCAGTGGCAAAAATCATACTTGAATTACCAGCTGGTAAACTTGAAATTAATGAATCTCCTCTACTATGTGCTCAACGAGAGTTTAAAGAAGAAACTGGGTACACTGCATTAAACTGGATTGAATTAGGTACTTGTCTACCCTGTATTGGTTATTCCACTGAAAAAATAATTTATTTTTTAGCAACTGATTTAACCAGCGGTAACACAAAACTTGATGATGGTGAATTTTTAGAAACAACAATAATGCCTTTTAATACGTTAATGGAAATGGCATATAATGGTGAAATAGAAGATAGTAAAACCCTATCTGGCATCATGTTATATTTAGGATATTTAAACAAAATTAATTATACTCACAAATAGTTATGATTTTTTTTAAAAATTTTGTTGCAAATTTAAGGTATTTTATGGCATAATCTATTCCTCATCTGAGGGCTCTTAGCTCAGTTGGTTAGAGCAGAGGACTCATAATCCTTTGGTCGCTGGTTCGAGTCCAGCAGGGCCCACCATTTTTACTCATTGCACCTCTGAAAGACTCAATATGGCGGATAGCAGTAATAATATTTCAAAAAAAGAACATAACTTGGTTTGGTTAGATATGGAAATGACTGGTCTTGACCACAACCAAAATGTTATTCTTGAAGTTGCAGTCGTAATTACTGATGGTGATTTAAATACATTAGCTCAATCGCCGAGTTATGCAATATTCCAAGCAGAAGATGAATTAAAGAAAATGGATAAGTGGAATGTTAACACGCATACGAAAACTGGATTAATCGATCGAGTCAAAGTTTCAACATACAATGTAGCTCAAGTAGAAAATGAAATATTAAAACTAATAGCTACACACACCATTAAAGGTAAATCACCGTTATGTGGTAACACCATATATCAAGATCGCAAATTTGTCACTAAATTTATGCCAAAACTCGAGGAACATCTACACTACAGAAACCTTGATGTTAGCACCTTAAAAGAACTAGCTAAACGTTGGCACCCATCAATCTACAATAGTTTCAAAAAACAAAACAAACACGAAGCATTAGCCGATATTTTTGAATCAATTAATGAATTAAAACATTATCGAGAGTATTTATTTATTAAATAATCCTACATATACTTAGCACGGGCACAAATTGAGGTTTTTGATGAGCGACGCCGTGTAACTCTCGTACATCAGGAGCGAAAATGGAAAAAGCTCAACACACATGCCAGTGTTAAGTATATAAGGTCGCATTTCCCTTTTAAAGGGCATGCAGATATGAAAATGCATTGTTTATTTAGTTAATAAATTGTCGCCATCATGTGGTCTAAGTTTTAGTAAAAGTAATTGTAATATTACACCAATTACAGCAATAGACATAAATGCAATCATAAACACTTTATAGCTAAAATGTGGTAAAACTAGATTTGCCATAAACAATATTGTTGCTAACGCTGTTACTCCAAACGAATTAAATAACTGCTGAATGGTATTAGAAATACTGGTGGCAGATGCGTAGTGTCTTTCAGGCACATCAGCAAAAAATAATGTATTCAATAAAATAAATACCATGGTGGTAAAAAAAGAATTACTAACTATTATAATTAATGCCCAGAAATTGGCTTTTAAAATAAACAGATACATTACGGATGTCACAACTGCAGCCACATTTGCATAGATTAATAATTTTCTAAAGCCAAAATGCGGCAATATTCTTTTTATGAGCATTCTCCCAGAAAATAATCCTAAAGCAGCACTTGATAACATATAACCAGCATGTAATGGTGACAAACCCAATGCCAACTGCAAATACAACCCTAAAACAAAGGCCCTACCACCAAATGCTATACGTAATGCAATATTACTCATAAAACACAAACGAAAAGTCCTAATACTAAAAAGCTTATAGTTGACCACCTGGTTTACTGATTTTTTTTCTATCTTTATATATACAAATAGACACACAACAATCAAAATCAATAAAATTATGCGTGAACTCATTGCCAGTGGATAAAATATAGTATCAAGAGTCAAAGACGCAATAGCTAAAAGTAATCCCAACCAAATAAATGCTGCCCAATTAAAGATATTCACCTTTTCCGTAAAATTATCCACGTACTTATGTGTTATAAATAAACCCATGATACCAATTGGAACATTAACCCCAAAAATATACCCCCAATGTAGATGCGCTACAATTAAGCCACCCACCAATGGCGCCAATAATGGCCCTAAAACACCTGGCATCGCCATTAGAATAAATACTTTTACCAATTCTTTCTTACCAAATACTTTTAAAAGTAATAATCTACCCACAGGCATCATAAATGCCCCAGAAATACCTTGTAAAAACCGAAATATTACTAATTGGGTTAAAGATTGGGATAACCCACAACAAATAGATAATACAGAAAATCCTAAAATAGAACAAAATAAAGTTTTCTGCGTGCCAAATTTATCAGCCACCCAACCGCTTATCGGTACGAAAATAGCTAAACTTATTAAATAACTTGTTATCGCCAATTTTAATTCTAATGGATGAGTGTGTAAACTCTTGGCTATCGTAGGCACCGCAATATTAATTATATTAGTATCCATGTTTTCTAATAAAAGCATAGCTGAAACTACTGCAATATTTAGTATTTGTTTGAATGTCATTTTGGTGGGTTGTGGATTCATTTTCTTTCTTCAGTATTTTGACGGATAATCATTAAATAAAAACGCAATGCCTCTTCTGTTTTTTCAGCTATAAATTTTATAAAATCATGATAGTCACCACTCATATGACCTTTATCCAAGGCATCACAATAACGCCCTTTACTTTCAACGTCAATAATAACTGTTGGATAACCCAATTTCATCAACATCTACCTTGTTTTTTAATTAATTGACCATGCATGCTTACCTACCAATGCAGTTAACCGTTCTAGATTTGGATAGCTTGCTACAAATTTATGCCCATCACTAAACTCTAACCTACATTTAGCCTGATCATTTGTATAGTACGCAATCACTTTTGCATTTCCATCCGCCATTATCATTGGTTTTAAAGCCTCAATGTCTATCTCATGATTAATATTTAAAGTAATGCGTTTTACTTGCTCAGTTAAAATATCATCAAACGTATAAATACTTTTGGCAGTAATTTTAATTTGTTCCCTAAATGAATCATACATCAACTCACCCTCAATAAATACACATTCATCAATTTTTATTAACTCTTTGTATTTCTCGTATTCATCGTTAAAAATAACAAACTCCAAATCTCCTGCATCATCCTCAATATTAATAAAATATACCTTACCACCTTTTTTAAGTGGACGTGAACCTATATTGTTTATAACCCCACAAACTAATATTTTTTTTCTATCACGACTACGTGAATTCACCACATCTTGCATATCCTCGTTATCCAAATTATACGTGGTCAATGGTAAAATATTTAATTTATTGACTAACTCTTTATACTCATCAAACAAGCTAGCACTAAAATAGTATCCAATTGCTTGTTTTTCCATCTTAAGCTTGTCTTTTACTCCCCAATCTGCAACATCTTCTAATATCAGCGCATTAGTTAGTACCGCATTACCATCATCAGTAAATATATCATCAAATAATGAACCTTGATTAATATTCGCTTGGGATTTGCCCACACTATCTAACACAAAGGCAATTCCATTATATAACTTTGCCCGATTAATTTCTAAATTATCAAAACAACCAGCTTTAACTAAACTCTCTAACGTTTTTTTATTAATAACCTTTTTATCTACTCGCCTACAAAAATCCACAAAGCTCAAAAATTTTCCATTGGCTTCACGTTCAGCTCCTATTAAATCTACTACATTTTTACCCACCCCCTTTACTGCCCCTAAAGCATAACGAATCGTTGTATCACTCGTAGGAATGAAGCGGTATTCTGACTCATTGATATCAGGAGGTAGTAATGTAATGTCATTATCTAAACAATCTTGATAAAATTCATATAACTTATCTGTTTTATCCAATTCTGAAGATAATGTCGCCGCCATAAAACAAGTTAAATAATGTGCTTTTAAATATGCAGTATGGTAAGAAACAACAGCATACGCAGCACTATGTGATTTATTAAACCCATACTCAGCAAACATAGCCATTAAGTCAAATAATTCTACAGCTAACTCTTCTGTATAACCTTTCTTTAATGCGCCCTCAATAAAAATGTTTTTATGCTTTGCCATTTCTTCTGGCTTTTTCTTGCCCATCGCTCTACGCAATAAATCTGCACCACCTAATGTATATCCACCTATAATTTGAGAAATCTGCATTACTTGTTCTTGATATACAATAACACCATAAGTTGATTCTAAGCAAGTCTTTAGATCATCATGAAAATAATTAGGTACATCTATTCCTTTTTTACGTCGAATAAAATCATCCACCATACCAGAACCAAGCGGACCTGGACGATATAATGCCAACAAAGCAATAATATCTTCAAATCTATCTGGCTCAAGCTTAACTAGTACCCGTTTCATTCCTGGAGATTCTAACTGAAATACTGCTGATGTGTTTCCACTTTGCAATAACTCATATACAGCCTTGTCTTTAAAATCATATTGGCATAGCCTTAGCTCTTTACCATATAATTTCTTGATATTCACTATTGCTTCTTGAATAATAGTTAAATTACGTAGCCCCAAAAAGTCAAATTTAACTAAACCAACTGTTTCAACATCATCCTTATCTAATTGTGAAGTTTGCATTCCATCCGCAACATAAAGTGGACAAAAATCAGTTAATTTACTTGGTGCTATCAGGACACCTGCAGCATGTTTACCTACGTTTCTAGTTAAATCTTCCAACTGCAAGGATAGCCCCCATAAGCGCTTAACATCCTCATCCGCATTATCAATCCTAACTTTTAAATCAGGAAATTGTTCACAAGCATCCAATAGACCATAACTTTTTGCAGGGGTGTTTAAAATTAATTTGGATAAAGAATCACATAAACCATAAGACAAGTTCAACGCTCGCCCCACATCTTTAATTACCGCCTTTGAGGACATGGTACCAAAAGTAGCAATCTGCGCCACCGCATCTGCCCCATATTTGTTTTTAACATACTCAATAACTAATTCACGTTTTTCTTGACAAAAATCAATATCAAAGTCAGGCATAGATACCCGCTCTGGATTCAAAAATCGCTCAAAAAGTAAGCCGTAGCGTAACGGCTCAACATCCGTGATACCTAATGCAAACGCAACTAAAGAACCAGCTCCAGAGCCTCTACCTGGCCCAACTGGAATGTTGTTTTCTTTTGCCCAATTAATAAAATCAGCCACAATTAAAAAATACCCAGCAAACCCCATTGAGTTAATGGTTTCTATTTCAATATTTAAACGTTCTTGATAAATTTGAGTATCCACAATAAGCTCACCCTCGGTAGTGATTTCAGCCAATCTTTTAGTTAACCCTTGACTCGCCAGTGTACGCAAATAACTATCAATACCCACACCGTTAGTAACAGCAAAATCAGGCAAGAAATACTTACCAAAAGTTAGTTCAACATTACACTTCTTTGCAATTGCAAGGGTGTTTTCTAACGCAACAGGAATATCGCTAAATCGTTCAAGCATCTGTGCTTGAGTTAAGAAATATTGATCTTGGGTAAATTTTTTAATTCGAGAGTCATTTTCAAGTGTATCACCATCCGCAATACATACCCGCACCTCATGTGCGATATAATCAGTTGCTTGCATAAATTGCACTGGGTGTGTTGCCACAACTGGTATTTGTAAATTATAGGCTATTTGTACTGATTCTGATACTACCACATTTACTTCATTTTTAGAAAATCGCTGTAACTCAATATAATAATTATCAGGAAAGCTTTTTAACCAAGCTTTTGCTTTAGCCTGAGCCTCTTTAAGTTTTTTTTGAATAATTAATTCACCAATATCTCCATATACACCGCCAGACAGAATAATCAAATCATGATAGGTATTATTTAATAACCACTCTTCTTTAATGTATGGAATATCTAAGATTTTATTTTCAATATACGCCCGAGTAATTAGTTCATTTAAAATATTTAACCCAACGATATTTTTAACTAACACCAGAATTTTATATTTGAAGGTATCTGTTGCAATTACATTTACCTCAGCCCCTATAATAGGTTTAATACCTTTAACACTACATTCTTTATAAAATTTTACAAAGCCAAACATATTATGTAAATCAGTTAAAGCCACAGCCACCATGTTATCTTGTTTAACTGTTTTAACTAAATCTTTGATGCGGATTAAACTATCCGTAACCGAAAATTCGGAATGTGTTCTTAAATGAATGAAATTTGCCATAGCTATGAAACTTTCTTATGTAAGTTAATCAAATGAGTTGTTAGATAGTTGCGAGGGTACACCCAGTAGTGACATTAATGTGAGATATTTTTTTGTATTCACTGTAACATAAATTGAAATTGATTTAGTAA
The DNA here is from genome assembly GCA_903891375.1 of uncultured Neisseriaceae bacterium. Lineage (GTDB taxonomy): Bacteria > Pseudomonadota > Gammaproteobacteria > Burkholderiales > UBA11063 > Aquella. The sequence goes on along the minus strand of CAITEL010000264.1, from coordinate 7,078 downwards.
CTGCTACATATTTATACTGTAATTAATAGCACTCATTTATCATACACTTCTGACCGCCCCATTATTATACCATTTTTAGATATATATGCCGTATGATTATTAATTGCGATGAAGTTACTGATTGTTAAATGGAATAAGCGTACTCACATATAAATATTAATTTTTATTCACACAATGCTTTTCTCAGATCTGAATAACGTGCAGAAGAGTTTATTTTTTTAATAATAGCGCTTTGAGTGTTTTCTGGCAGAAGCAAAGAGAATAATACGCGCAATATTCCACGTTTTTGTGCTGTAATTAGATTTTTATTGATTATTCCCTTGGGAGAAATTATGCCATTGTAAATGTAAAATTTCAGTAATTGGACAACAAAAATCAAAAATAGGTATGCTATAATATCGGAATGTGTCCAAAATAAACGATGGTTTTAGCCATACGTATAGCGTCCACTATTATACCTTAAATACAGACAGTTACCAATACAGGTAATCAAGCGTCTGCTATTAATTCTATTTTAGTTCAGGATGGAGTAACATTAACTAATGGTAATAATTCCTGTAGTACAGGAACGCAATTAACTGTTGGGCAAAATTGTATTGTATACTTTAATGTACCTAGTGCTGGCAATGGAAGTTCTACCATAACTGTAGGATACGATAACTCAACTCCAAATGGTCCAAACTCTACCACACAGAATATTCAATGGTATAACAGTAAAAATGGTGCCCTAGTCACACTAACTGCCTCCTCTAACCTAGTAATGTTTAATGCTACCCAATCTACTAGTATTGGTGTAACAGTAAGTAATATTGGTGGGGTACCGATTAATATACAAAGTATATCCGCACAAGCTCTACTCGGAAGTGCAGTAATAACCGAGAGTAATGACACTTGTAGCACAACTGTACCACTTAGCCAAAATAGTAGTTGCACTTTCCGTCTAAATTTAAGTGATATGCAAACAGATATTAATAAACCTTTCATTATTAAATTTAATAGTACTTATTATGATGGAACTGCTTTTAAAAATTATAGTCGTATATTAACTCTTTATTATACTGCAAATGAATATCGTGCACTATTAGCTTTATCACCATTAGATAATGTGACTATTATAAATGATGGTATTGACGTGGAGTCTCGATTAGTAACCATTACCAATATGAGTCACAGTGTCGCAGCAAGCTGCGAGGAATTATACCCAAAGAGATTAAAATAAATCCAGTAACTATGCAACCATATGTGACATATATAGATAATGTTACTCAGCACATGATTGTAGAACAATATAATGGTGTAATTTGGGTTCAAATTAACAATGATACTGACTTTGGTAGTGGAGGCAGTGGATTAAATGCCCCACAAATTGATTTCGATAACACTGGAAAACTTTATATTGCTTTCGATGACAGTAATACATCAGATATTACTACCTCAATAAAAAAGTATGATGGCGAAAGTTGGAATTATCTTGGGATGCCTGGATTAAATGAATCATCTTACACATCTAATCCAGTACTAAAAATAAACCCAAATAACAATATTCCGTACATCGCATTTTATAATCTAAATTCGAGTAGCAGGATTGAAGTTATGCAATTTGATGGGATTAATTGGCAATATGTTGGTAACCATGATTCCATTCCTAAGAGTAATGGGTCAATTTCATTAACATTCGATCCTACAGATAATCAACCAATCATTGCATATACCAATATATTGAGCGCTAGTGTAGCCACGGTATCAGTCTTACAATATAATAGTACCAACTGGGTTTATGTTGGAGCACAGAATTTCAACTCTTCCTCACCAAGCAACCAAACTGCTCAAGTGCAAATTGAATTTAATCCAATTAGCCACCAACCATATGTACTTTTTCAAGATTTTGGCAGTTATAATACCATCGTGAAATATTTCGATGGTACAAATTGGTTAACTTTTGGTGAAGCTGATTTCTCTGCATTATACTCTTTACCTGACACAGGTTGGTTTGGAATGCATTTTGGTAACGATGGTAGACTTTATGTAGCATTTACTAGTCGTTCTAACAGCATCGAACCAATTGGAGTAATGAGTTATAAGTAATAACTTTATTATATACTTAACACTGGCATGTATTGTAAAATGATATTATTACATAATGATATCATACTGTGATTTAGAATGTCAATAACATATGTTTAAAAACATCATCTATTATACCAAATTCGAGTTTGAATTTCTGTAATTACATCAAGCACTTTTCATAAAATTATATTATTCTTAAATATATCTAACAGGGATTTGAATTATATTTGGCGTTAACCATAGTATTTTATCTGACTGATTAATAACGATTCCAAGTGGTAGTTTTTCCTCTTCTACAAATTTACTTAGAGTTACTAATGACCTACGTTCAATGCTTGTGCCATATTTTATTTCTATAGGGAGAATACCAAAACGTCCATCTAATATCAAGTCAATTTCTGCACCATGTCTTGTTCTGTAATGGTATGCCTCCCATGAACCTATAGATTGAGACTGTAGCCCTTTTATGATTTCATTAATAACAAATCCTTCAAAAGATTTACCAATCATCGGATGACGACGTAAAGTTTCAATATCATTAATTTTTGTAAGATAATGAAGCAGACCAGAATCTGCCATGTAACCTTTAGGCATTTTGACCAAATTTTTATAACCACTTCTTTCAAAACTAAGAATGTTTCTCCAAAGAAAAGTCCCCTCACTAATAGCTAAATAATTTCGAATAGATGTTTCGCTACATTCAATATCACGGGCAAGCTGTGCTCTATTTATAATTGTACCCGATAAATACGCAAGTGTTTTAAAAAAATGTTGAAAATTTTCTTTTTTTATATGTGGAAATAATATCGCCACATCACGATATGAGTAATTTTTTGATTCTTGCCGAAAGATTCCTCTCCATAACGGTAAATTCCTTTTACAAAAGATGTTATTTACCTGTATTATACTATAATTTCAAATACTACTATAAAATTTTAAACATACCATAGAAAATGGAAATTGCTTTTTCACACTTGAATTGGCATGATTACTTTGTATTGCATGGTTTTGGTAGTAATTTTCTTAAAAGCCAAGTTTTAAATTTTGTATATGGTGGGTATTTTAATGCTACATCTATTTTAGTGGACATATTTAAAATAGATTTAGAATGAGAGAATATATCAAAACTGTATTTACCATGATATTTACCACAACCACTCGACATAATACCACCAAAAGGTAAGTTGATATTAACCACATGCATTAATGCAATATTTACCCCACCACCTCCAAACTGAATATTTTGGATAATGTTATTAGTAAATTGTTTATCCTCACTAAAAACATATAAAGCCAATGGGTTTGGATTATGATTTATAACCTCAACTATATCCGTAAAATTTTCATAGGTTAAAAGTGGTAAAATTGGCCCGAATATCTCTTCCTGCATAACTTTATGACTTAATGATGGTTCATTAAGTAATGTAGGCTCAAACGATAGTGTTTCCCGATTATACCCGCCACCATAAATAATATCAGTACCTTCTAAATAATCACACAATGTGTTAAAACGTTTTTGTGTAATGATTTTAGACATTGTATGTGATTGCCCATTGTAAAAAATATCTATGTATTTTTTACAATATTCAATAAATTTCTCTTTAATCTCTTTATGCACTAAAACATAATCTGGCGCCACACAAGTTTGACCTGCATTATAAAATTTCGCCCAAACCAACCGCTTTGCTACTAATTCTAGCTTTGCTGTATTATCTACAATAGCTGGACTCTTACCACCTAACTCCAAAGTATATGGGATTAACTTTGTTGCACACATAATTGCGATTTCTTTACCTACAAGCGTAGAACCTGTAAAAAAAACATGCTTAAATATTCCAGAATTAATTAACTGGGGAATTATTTTTGCACCATCACCCTCATATATCTCCACATAATTTTTGCTAAAAACGTCATTTAATATATTTTTTATTATACTATTTACATTAGGAGTAAATTCTGATGGTTTTAAAACTACACAATTACCCGCAACGATTGCCCCAACTAAAGGTGATAACGATAACTGCACTGGATAATTCCATGGTGAAATAACAAGTACCACACCTAATGGAACTTTACAAATAAAGCTTTTCGATAAAAAAAATGGTAATGGAGTTGCTACATTAATCGGCTTCATCCATGATTTTAAATGCTTAATTGCAAAATTAATCTCATCATAAACTATTGATATTTCACTAGCATAACTTTCCATTTCTGGTTTATTTAAATCTAAATTTAACGCTTCTTGTAATTGTAATTGATGATTTTTTATACTTTGACGAAGTTGTTTTAATTTTTGTATACGCAACTCATACTGTTTGGTCTCACCCGTAAGAAAGTAATCATGCAACGTCTTCAGATTTTCCATCGTCTACTTTTCTTTCTTTAAATTTGTTGGCTTTATTAACTTGTTTCCACGCTGGTGGCATGATGAAATAACGTAAATCTCCTGTTTTAACAACATCCTTAAACATGCTAACCCACTCATGAAAAGTTAAAGTTATCGGATTATAACTATATACTTGCCCAACAATACCATAATTGGGCGACTCTTTTTCTTCAACAAATGTACCAAAGAGTTTGTCCCAAATAATTAAAATCCCCGCATAATTTTTATCAATATATTGTGGATTGGTTCCATGATGCGCTCTATGATGTGAAGGGGTATTAAATATTTTTTCTAAAAAGCCAATTTTATTAACCAGTTGCGTATGAATAAAAAACTGAAAAGCCAAATTTAGGGCCACAACTAATATCACCATATCTGGATTAAACCCCATATATGCTAAAGGCAACCAAAATAACCACATTCCAGAAATAGGATAAGTCATACTCTGCCTAAAAGCCGTAGAAAAATTTAACCTAGTAGAAGAATGATGTGTAACATGCGACGCCCACATCCATCTAATTCGATGCGCCGACCTATGAAACCAATAATAGAGAAAGTCTTGACATATAAATAATAAAAAAAGATTCCATCCCGAATTTATACTAAACAATTTAAATCCATGATTAAATACCCATACATAGATAGTTTTGACAATTAAAAACGTAAAAATAACATCTGAAACTTGATACATCAACGATAATGAAATATTAGCTAACGTATCTTTGAGTGTATACATTTTTATGCATTTTTTATAGCAATACCAGACCTCAAGAACAAAAATCGCTAAAAACACTGGTGCTAAAAGTAAAAGAATTAAACTCGAATCCATCTATACTCCTCTTTATATTATTTTTCTAATTTATACTTAGTGCGCTCGAAATTTGAGGTTTTTGATAGGCGACGCCGTGTACAGGTAGTACATCAGGAGCAAAATCAAAAAGTTCAAATGATGACCGTGCTAAGTATATCACGAAAAGATTTTTTGACACACCCAGTCACAATAAGATATTGGGCTAGCATATACGTAACCATAATTAGTAAGCTTGCGAATTTAAATTGTGATACAAACATATTTATAGCTAAAGTAGAGTCAGAAATTACAAAAAATAATGCCCCGACAACGACCACCTTATATCCTACTTTAACTTTTCTTAATAATGCTAAAATAAACATAAGGCTAATCACAATCATATAAATTAATACAGGAATCTTTAAATCGTGTAATTTATCTTGTATTAAAAAATAAAATACACCTATATAAACAATTACCCCAAGAATAACCAATATAAAATTAATTTTAGTATCTGATTTTTGTAATGTGGGTATAGCTCTAGCGAGCATAACATTGGATATATCAGCATCTTTATAGAAAAGCACAATATAACTTATATGCGCAAAAAGAAAAGAAATTAAACCTAAAATAAAAAAATTAGGAAAAAGTAAAAATGAATCGCCTAAAAAAGAGAAAATCAATGCAATCTGAATTAACAGTAAGTTTCTCAAGCCATATTTTTTATAGCTTGTACAAACATAACCCACTAAGCTCAAGCATAATAAAGGCTTAATTATATAACGTAATGTAGCCATATCACGTAGTTCAATCACACACATAAGGATCGCTAATACAATATATAGCATCAAAAATTTTGACTGGGTTATTTTCATATATTTTAGTTTCTATTACTTTATCTATACTCGAACAGAGTCAAGACACATGGAGGCGACAAGTTACGCCATGTATACTCATTCATATTCAAGTCTCATATTTTTGAATATAAATGAGTATATTATATTTGACCGCCACAGTTAGAGCAAAATTTGCCCGTTGCCTGATTTTGTGTACCACAATTTGCACAAAATTTACTCACATTTGCCAAACTAGTACCACAATTCATACAGAATTTTGCACCTATCTCATTTTGGGTATTACATTTTTGACAAGCATTACCTGATGGTTGAATCTTGGTTGTTTGTTGCTGTTGCTGTTGTTGGGGATAATTATTATAATCATTATTACTATAACCTCCATGACCGCTACCACGATTACCTCCCCCCATGATGGCCACCCATAGAATTAAATAAATTTTTAAAAAAACTCATTTTTAGCTCTCCTCCAAAATCAATTAGTATTATCATGTAATTCTATCACATATTTATGCACTAAAAACATTTATTTGGCTATTTTACGTATAATGATTAATATGTTTGGGACATGTCTACTAATTTACATTAGGCTATCTGGTATTAAAGGAATTTTTTTCATCAGCTGGGCTTTTTCTATTAATTGATTAATGTTATACACATCAATAATATCCAAAATTGGTTTATCATTCAAAATAAATTTAAATCTAATTAAATTTAAATTTTGTGAGGAATGTAGGATTAATAATGTTTATATTGTTTTTGCAGGAGTAAACAATTAAGGTGCCAAGACAATTAATTACCGCTTTTTTATAATATGTGGGTGCATTTTAGGTTAGTATGGTATAATACTAGTAGATGCCTTACATAGTGATTACATTATCGAAACCACCATGTACAAAATAATAAATGGAGCATAAAATTAATGACAAGTACACACGATAAGCCTTTAATCAGTTTTGATTATGCAATGAAATATATCTT
>CAITEL010000263.1 GCA_903891375.1 uncultured Neisseriaceae bacterium | reverse complement strand
TTAAACCCAGATATTCGCATATATAATTTTTTAACGAATGATACTGCTACAATATATATTGATACTTCTGGGGAAGCTTTATTTAAACGAGGGTATCGAGAAAAAAAATTAGAAGCTCCCTTAAAAGAAAATTTGGCAGCAGGAATGATAGCTTTAAGTGATTGGGACGTATCCGATGCATTACTTGACCCGATGTGTGGTAGTGGAACTATTGTTATCGAGGCTGTTAGTCAAGGCTTAAATATAGCCCCTGGATTTTCTCGGAATTTCTCTTTTGAATTGTTTAAAAATTTTGATAAATCTGCTTGGCATGAGTTAAAAAAAGAAGCGTTTGCCTCAATTAATTGGAATAATAAATTAGTAATTTATGCTAATGATATTAATGCTAAAGCATTAAGTGTTGCAAAAGATAACCTGCTACAATTTGAACTAAATTTACGCAATAGCTGTAATAAATTTAACCCAAATAATCAAAATATTAACCTTATGAATTTAGTTAAATTCAGCAACCTAGATTTTTTAACCATGAAAGCACCAAAAGATTGCGGTACAATTGTAACAAATCCACCATACGGGATACGTTTAGAAGAACTCGAAAGTTTAGCAATATTATACCCAAATCTTGCATCCAACTTAAAGAACCATTTCTCAGGATGGAACTGTTATTTCTTAACCGCAGATCTAAGAATGCCTAAATTAATGCGTTTAAAACCAACACGTAAAACGCCATTATTTAACGGACCTCTTGATTGTAGGCTTTTTGAATTAAAAATGGTTAGTGGCTCTAACCGAATCAAATAAATTCTAAACACTTACGAAAGGTAATAGCATGAGTGATTTAATTGCTAAATATTTAAAAGATTATAAAGAACCTAATTTTTGGGTTGATACCATCCATTTAACATTCGACATCATAGAATCTGAAAAAGTAGTATATGTTAAAAATATAACTAAATACTTTAAGAATAGCAACACATCCGAAAACACTTTAGAATTAGATGGTAAAGCTACGTTAATATCTATTGCTATTAATAATCAATTCCTACATAGTGATGAATTTATATTAAATCAAAACCAGTTAATTATTAAAGAATTACCTGAAACATTTACGTTAACCATTGAGACGGTTGTCCATCCATGGCGAGATAAAAGTTGTATGGGTTTATACGAAAGTAGGAACAACTTGTTTACCCAATGCGAATCTGAAGGGTTCCGTAAAATTACCTATTACCAAGATAGACCTGATGTTATGGCGATATTCACCACTACCATTATTGATAAAGAGAAGGCTTTCACCACACTATTATCCAATGGGAACAAGATTAATGACATTTGCCAAAATGGAGTACGAACAATTTCATGGCATGACCCATTTAAAAAACCAAGTTATTTATTTGCATTTGTTGCAGCAAATCTTAACTCCATAGAAGATTTTTTTGTAACAAAATCTGGTAAAAAAGTTTTACTTGAAATTTATGCAGAAAAAAAACATTTAAACGACTTAAGTCATGCTATGGATTCGATTAAAAAAGCCATGCGATGGGATGAAACACGCTTTAATCTTGAATACGACTTAGATAGATATATGATAGTTGCTAGTAGTGATTTTAATATGGGTGCAATGGAAAACAAAGGTTTAAATATTTTTAATACTAAATATGTTTTAGCTAATAAAAATACTGCCACCGATACTGATTTTGTACTTATAGAAGCGGTTATTGGCCATGAATATTTTCATAACTGGACTGGTAACAGAGTTACTGTTAATAATTGGTTTCAATTATCCCTAAAAGAAGGACTAACCGTTTTTCGGGATCAAGAGTTTACTGCTGACATGCATAGTCGAAGTGTAAAGCGCATTGAGGATGTTAAAGCTTTAATGCGATTACAATTCCCTGAAGATGCTGGACCTCTAGCACACTCGGTTCGCCCAGAATCGTATGTAGAAATGAATAATTTCTACACCATGACAATTTACGAAAAAGGCGCAGAAGTAGTACGCATGTATCAAACCATACTTGGACAAGAGGGGTTTAATAAGGGTATGGAATTATATATTAAACGTCATGATGGATATGCGGTTACTTGTGAGGATTTTTGCCGTGCAATGGCGGATGCAAATAATTTTGATTTAAACCAATTTATGTTATGGTACTCTCAAGCTGGAACCCCACAAGTATCCGTTACTGATAATTATAACACTACCACATATGAGTATACCTTAGAATTTAAACAAATAATACCAGATACACCAAATCAAACAAATAAAAAACCACAGCTAATACCTATAAAAATTGGTCTATTAGATAATAATGGATATGATTTGACTAATTTTACAATATCTGGGGGTAAATATGTTACTCACAGTGATGGTGTAGTTTTGTTATTAGAAAATAACGTAGACACATTTGTCTTTAGCAATGTAAAAACAAAACCAGTGCCATCATTATTACGTGGATTTTCTGCACCAATTAAACTTAACTACCCATATAGTAAACCACAAAGAGCATTAATTGTTAACTACGATAGCGATGAGTTTAATCGAGCATATCATTTACAACAAATATTTAGCGAACAAATTACAGGGATTTATGAAGCATTACTCATAAATAACCATCCTAGCATAGATCAAGACTTAAGTAAAATATTATGTGCAATACTTAACAATCCTAATTTAGACACTGAATTTAGAGCTATCTCTTTTCAACTACCTAGTTTTGCAGAACTGCTAACCACATTAACTAATGTAAACCCCTTAATACTAGGCAAAGCTATTACTTATTTCCAACAAAAAATTGGCGATATTCTTTTTGACAGTTGGCTTGAAACTTATAATTTAAATTTAACTATGACATATAACTTTGATGACCATAAAAAACGTACGCTAAAAAACACTGCTCTGTTTTATATTATAAAAGCTCTTAATATTAAGTTAGATAATGATCATAGTTTACAATTATTAGAAACTATAGTGTTAGGTCAATTTAAAAATGCCGACAATATGACAGATTTAATCGCAATATTAAATGCAGTTAATGAAACCAACAATGAAATCCGTGAGGTAATTTTAAATGAGTTTTATATAAAATGGCAAGACAATGAGTTAGTAATGGATAAATGGTTGGCTATTCAAGCTTCAAGTAGCTTAGTCACCATTGAACAACTAAATAAACTGATGGTAAATAAAGTGTTTATTGCGACAAATCCAAATAAAATGTATGCATTATTGCGTACTTTTACCATGAATGGCACTCGCTTTAATACTGATGAGGGTTATTCTTTTATTGCCGATCAAATAATCAATATCGATAAATTTAACCCACAAGTAGCAAGCACTTTGACTAGTGGATTTTCTCAAGTATTTAATCTAAATATTAGTCATAAAAACATGGCTAAAACAGCGTTAAAAAGAATCCTATTACAAAAAAATACATCGAATGATGTCAATGAACGTGCAACTAAAATACTTGAGAGTTTAAATTAAGAAATCGATAAATCA
>CAITEL010000262.1 GCA_903891375.1 uncultured Neisseriaceae bacterium | reverse complement strand
CATTACCCATTTTAATAATTAATCTAGGGAGATACTATACACTACATCCCTCAATAAGTTCAACTGCTTTTTTTAGGATTATTCCCAAATTTTGGAGTTGATGATGGTTGTTTATTAACGATTGTGGCAGAATCCATATTATTATTAATAATACTTACTACACTTGGGATTCTTCTTGGTCTTTAGTGTATCTAATTGATTAGTAGTTAACGACTGTGTAACTAAATCTAGGTCCGTAAGTGATAATTTTTCGTCATAAGCTTGTTGTAATAACTTTGCAAATGGATTCAACTTATTTAACTGTAAATTAATACGTGGTTCACTATAATGAGTTCCTTTCGTAAATGTTTTCTGCTCAATTAATTGATAAAAGAGAAGAGTTAACCCAAATATTTGCTGGGATAATATTATTTCTTCAGGAATTGGATTGTCTTTATGCTTTTTCTTGTCTTTATGCTTTTTAAATAACTTGTCAAGTTCACCTTGGTGATACTTTTTAGTGGTAAATGTGAATGCTTCTCTGTTGTTGCCATCAATAAAATTTGCGTCTTTACCATTCCAAACAGCATTTGCTAATTTTATGTCTCCAATGGTATATTTGTTATCTTTATTGCTATCCATAAACTTTTTAAATAATTGCTTAATAATTGTGACGGTATCGTCGGTTGATTGGGGCTTTTTTAAGTTTATTAAATCTGCAAGGTCGTCACCCAAGTATGGCATAGTGTACATATGTCGAACTATATCTTTTTTATTCTTGTAATTTATATAAGAAAAGTTTTTATCATTTACTAATACATTTTGTAGATTAATTAGTGTTTTTCCAACTGTTGGTTTATATTCTTTATGAACAAAAATTGCAGTGCAGGTTATAATAGGTAGACCAGATATTGTATTATTATCATCGATTACTATCTCTGCACCAGATGTTTTAATGATTTTAGAGTTACCGCGTTTAACAAATTCAGTTTCATGTATCTTCTCAATTTGTTTCGGGGTTTTTATGTTTGGTTTAAACATAATATGAAATTTATTTAACGCATCTTTAGATATAACTATTGAATGCGCATAGAATGTATCTTTTTTATCCAGATACACAGTGGTAGTAAAGTTCTTGTTACAATATTTTAAAGCTGCATAAACTTCTTCTTGCGTAATTTTTTGAGTATCATCCATAAATTGCGAATTAATTGATTCCAAAATACTTGTTATTTGTTGTTGTTGTTGTTGTTGTATTGCCTTAGCAACTTCGTTACTAAACAGACTATTCTCAAATAATAACTGCTGGTTTTTATTGTGTAGGGGCAAGGAACTTAGTAGCTCAGTTTGGATTGCACTTAATAGTGTACCCTCAATATTATAATGATTAGAATCCCTATTTTGCTGGATACAACGATACTTTGGGTTGACTTTTACGTATTCATGCCAAACATTATTGTTAGATTCGGACTGAACGTTTTCCATTATTTTTGCCTTTGGTATGTACCCTACATTTGTATTAAATGTACTAAGTTCTTCTAAAATTGTATTATCTTTTTTATAATCATCTCCATTTGTATTTTCATAAGTTTTATTGTAATATTCATTTTTTATTTGCTCTATTTTGGCACAAATAGATTCTTTTACAACTAGATTATTGTGAAAATAAGTTGTCGTATTCGTGTCTTGTTGAGAACTTTTGCCAGTTTTTAATTGCGCTATGATTGTTTTATAACGATCAGCTCTGGCGTCATCGCTTTTAAATGCGTAAGCAATAGAGCCAAAAAAACCTTTCGGTTCACATAGATCTTTTATAATCGGGTATCGAGATTTTAACGTTCGAAAATTTGTCAGGAACGTATGATTCTTGTTATTTGTGTCAAGTTTAAGTAATTCGATTAATCCATTGATATTATTATCATCATTCTTCATGGTATTTGATGTTTTCATTATATGTGTATTTCTAAATGTTGATATCGAGTATGGCATTTTAATTTCTTATAAAAATAGTTAATTATCAATTTAAGTGGCTCTATTGTTGTTAATGTGTCCGACCACATTGATTCAAAGTGTCAAAGTACTGGATTTTAACCGCATAATTACTATAATAACCACCATTCGATCGCTTGCTTTTATTATTTATTTAAATCCACCCAAAATAATAGTAACAAAAATTTTGTAACCTTTATATTATTGTGGTTATGTTATACTCATGTTATGTAAATTATTATGGGGCATAGAATGAAAAAAGTTAAAATTTTATTATCGGATATAGATAATCTAAAGTCTATGGATGACACGGTAAAAGAGAAAATACTTGGTATATTTTCAGGGGAAAATTGGGTTGATCTAGCGCATTTTAATGATGAAGAGAAAAATAGTTTGTGTATTCATTTTGATTCACATGATAAATCATTATCCAATATAAAAGCAATACTTGCAACTCAAGGTTTTCAATTAAATGAGAAATACCAATCATTATCTTTAAATGTTACTAATTTAGATTGTGTTGATTGTGTAAAAGTAATTGAGCATGTGTTAGGTAGAATTTCAGGAGTTATTTCTATCTATGGAAGCTATACTACTGGCGCATTTAGGGTAGATTATGATGCTTCACTTTTAAATCCCAATGAATTAAATAGAAAATTAAATGATTTAGGATATAACTACAATTACATAACAACTACATCGGATGTTGTACTAGATACGGTTGATAAAATATCTATCGAGACGCCGCATACACATAAACACGAACATAAGCATACGCATGACCACAAGCACGACTATACAACTGAAAAACATGACCATTCAGCTAAAAAGTTAGGTGAAGTGCATATTGGCTGTGGTGGAGGTCATTCGCATAGTGCTGGTTTTTTTGGCAAATATAAAGAGTTGATTTTTTGTGGTATTACTGGTGTTCTGTGGTTAATTAGTTTTATTTTGAGTAAGACTAGTCTTGCTCCAATTTCTATACTTCTCTTAATCATTGCTTATTTTACTGGCGGGTTTGAAGCGTTTAAAGATAGTATACGTGCTATTACTCAAAAACGCTTTAGTATTGAAAGCTTGATGATTTTTGCAGCAGTTGGTGCGGGATTGATCGGACGCTTGAATGAAGGTGTATTATTACTTTTCTTATTTAGTTTAGGTCATGCTTTGGAGCATTTTGCTCTAGAAAAAGCTAAAGGTTCAATTAAAGCCTTGACTGATTTATCGCCGAAGAAAGCCTATTTAAAAAATACAGATGGTACTACGACTGAGGTATTAGTTGAAACTCTAGTTCGTGGACAAATCGTGGTAGTAAAACCAGGGCAGATAATTCCGTCTGATGGAATGGTAAAGTTAGGTACGTCAAATATTGACCAGTCGGCAATAACAGGTGAATCGATTCCAGTTACTAAAACAGAGGGTGAAGAAGTATTTGCAGGAACCATAAATAGTGATGGCCTTTTAGAAATTGAAATCACCAAACTTGCATCAGAGACAATGCTCACTAAAATGATTCGTTTAATCACCGAGGCGGACACACAAAAATCAGGTAGTCAAAGGTTTGCCGAAAAATTTGAGAAGATATTTGTGCCCGTGGTGTTAATTGCGATAGTTTTAATTGCAGTAGTGCCACCTTTATTAAATTTAAGTAGCTTAAAAGCATCTATTTATATGGCAATAATAATACTAGTTTCGGCATCACCTTGTGCCCTAGCTTTAGCTACCCCTGTTGCTGTATTAGTTGGTATTTCTCGTGCGGCAAAGCTGGGTGTTTTAATTAAAGGTGGGGCTGCATTAGAAAATTTAGGTCAAATCAATGCAATTGCTTTTGATAAAACTGGTACATTAACACGTGGTAAACCAGCAATAACTAAAATTGTTGCACTCAATGGATACAATGATGTAGATGTTTTAGGATTAGCTTACGGTTTAGAATTAGGTAGTGCTCACCCACTAGCGCATGCTATAATTGAGTACTGTAAAGTAGCAAATATTGTAGCCACATCAGTTACTGATATGAAAAACGTGCCAGGGGTGGGTATTTCAGGTGTATTTAAAGAACAAATATTAAAATTCGGTAGCCCTAGAATGTTTGATAAATTACCTGAAGACATATTAAGTACGGTAAATAATTTGGAAGAATCAGGTTCCACTACTATGATACTTTCTTGCGGTGAAAAATTTATTGGAATTGTTGGGATTGCAGATCAAGTTCGTGATGGTATAAAAAATATTTTATCTAAACTAAAACAACTTGGCGTGCAGAAAAATATTATGCTAACTGGGGATAATTTACGTGTAGCTAAGGTTATCGGTGAGCAAGTAGCCATTGACGAAATTAAAGCTGAATTATTACCAGAAGATAAAGTAACGCAGATTCGTAGTTTAAACGAACAATATAAAAATGTAGCTATGGTAGGCGATGGTGTTAATGATGCTCCAGCAATGGCAAATGCGTCTGTTGGGATAGCAATGGGCGGTACTAAAACTGATGTTGCAATTGAAACCTCAGATGTGGTGTTAATGAATGATAATTTATCTAGATTACCACAAGCTATAAGTTTAAGTAAAGATGTTAAAAAAATAATTAAACAAAATTTATTTATTTCACTTGGTGTAATTGGGGTATTGGTTGTTACAGGGTTACTATCAATAACTAATATAGTTACAGCAGTTGGGATTCATGAAGGTACTACGTTGATTGTTATCTTTAACGCATTAAGATTACTTTATCTAAATAAAAATAAGGACTAAAAAATTATGCCTAAAGTAGGGCTTATTGCTGCCATTTTTCTTGTAATGAGTAATATGTT
>CAITEL010000261.1 GCA_903891375.1 uncultured Neisseriaceae bacterium | reverse complement strand
GACACCACATAAAAATAATAAAGCAATAAATAAAAATTGGCGCAACTTGAAAACATCCTTTAAAACTATACTTAGTATGGTGACCATCAAAGCAATAATTATATATGATTTTGAGCCCATATGTTGAAAATAGTTAGTAATTATATGTTAAGCCTTATTATTTATAGTATAATTACACATTATGCTAATAAACACAAAATGAAATAAGTTTTTATATATGAAATTACAACAATTAATTGAGAAACATTGGTATACCCGTACCAATTTACTTCTTTATCTTTTATTTATGCCATTCACTTTTATTTTTGCTATAATTGTAAAAATACGTTTTTACTTATACAAATTTCATTTAATAAAAAGCTATAAATTACCAGTACCAGTCGTTATTATTGGTAATATAAGCGTGGGTGGTGTCGGTAAAACTCCACTAACTGTGCATATTGCTGAAGAATTATTAAAGTATGGCATTCGCACTGGGGTTATTTTACGTGGTTACAAAGGTAGCTCTAAAACTGCAACTATTGTTACACAAGTATCCGATAGTACAATAGTTGGTGATGAAGCACTAATCTATGCCAAGCACAATATTCCCGTTGCAATTGGCCAAGACCGTTATTTAGCTGGGGTGACTCTGTTAAATCAATACCCCGATATTCAATTGGTAATTAGTGATGATGGATTACAACATTATCGGCTACAACGTGATTATGAGGTGGTAGTAATTGATTCTACACGATTGCTTGGTAATGAAAAAATATTACCACAAGGCCCATTACGTGAAGACGTAACCAGAT
The DNA here is from genome assembly GCA_903891375.1 of uncultured Neisseriaceae bacterium. Lineage (GTDB taxonomy): Bacteria > Pseudomonadota > Gammaproteobacteria > Burkholderiales > UBA11063 > Aquella. The sequence goes on along the minus strand of CAITEL010000261.1, from coordinate 9,603 downwards.
TAAATATTGTTGATTGCATTGTTATCAATGGATACAGCAGTATTCATGACTTTATTAATAAATTTAATATTACAAATGGTAGCACCGTAATTTCACAAAAACTAGTTTTAAAAGATATATATAACCATACCACTCAAGAGCATAAATCACCGATTGATTTTGATAATTTAAACACAATTGCACTTGCAGGTATGGGTAACCCTTCACGATTTTTTGATTTTATTCGCAATAATAAAATTAATTTAAATAATACAATGGCCTTTCCTGACCATTATTATTATAAAGCAGAAGATATTCCACAAAATTATGATGCAATTTTTGTTACAGAAAAAGATTATACAAAATTATCTTACTTAAATAATGATAAAATATGGGTTGTAGAAGTTGAGGTGTGTTTAGATTCAAATTATTTAATTGAACAAATTAAATCTCTGATATCTTCATAATAAAAGAACTCAAATATAATTTAATAGGGATAAAATACAATATGCTAGATAGCAAATTATTAGAAATTTTGGTCTGTCCATTATGCAAAGCTAAAATTGATTACGATAAAAAAAATAACGAATTAATATGTAAAAAATGTAAACTAGCCTATCCTATCGACGACGATATTCCTGTTATGCTAATTGACTTAGCAAGGACACTTGAAACTGATGAATAAAGAATATATAGTCTTAATCCCAGCAAGAATGCAATCTACTCGATTAACTGACAAAATGGTGTTGGATATTCATGGTGTTCCATTAATAATCAGAACAGTGCGCCAAGCGTTACAAAGCACGGCAAAAGATGTGATAGTGGCAACCGATGACAACAAGATAGAAACCATATGCAATACCTATGGTGTAAAAGTTATAATGACAAAAAAAGAACACCCAACAGGAACCGATAGATTAGCCGAAGCTGTAAATAAATTAAATCTTAATGATAATCAAATTGTAGTAAATGTGCAAGGTGATGAACCATTAATAAACCCAGAAATAATAAATAATTTAGCAAATTTCATCATTAACCAAGGTAGTGATGTTGCAACTATAGCTCATAAAATATATACCGATAATGAAATATTTAACCCCAGTATTGTAAAAGTGGTACTTGATACCAATAGCTATGCCATGTATTTTTCTCGTGCTCCAATTCCATATTATAGAGATGGTTTTGGTGAACAGTTAAATTTTAATTTACCACTAGGTATCAATTTTTTACGACATATTGGAATGTATGCCTATACTGTTAAATTTCTAAAAAACTATAATAGTATGCCAGAATCTCCACTAGAACACGTAGAAAAACTAGAACAATTACGAATTCTATATAATGGACATAAATTATCAGTACTGGTAAGTGATATTATCCCAGAGGGGGGGGTGGATACACTAGAAGATTTAGAACGTGTCCGTCAATTCTTTTATAATAGAGAAATATCAGGTAAAGGTGGTTATTAATATGTTACCCATACTGTTAAACAATACATTAGGTGCAATTTCAATCAGTGGCATAGACGCAACTACTTTTCTGCAAGGACAATTTACCAATGACGTCAGGTTACTCGATCAAAATAATTCGCAACTATCAGCTAATCTAAACAACAAAGGTCGCATATTTGCTAGTTTTTGGTTAAAAAAAAATGAAGATAGTTATATTTTAATCACTACCGATGCATTAATTGAAAAATTGATCACTCGACTAAAAATGTACGTACTGCGAGCAAAAGTAACAATAGAAAAACTAAATACAAATGTAGTATTTACCAACAACCCACAAGATAAATTTAATATAGAATTACCCAATAAACATTATTTGATTTTAACCGATCAAAATATTGGCAAAACCGACAATACAACTTGGAAATCATTCTTAATAAATAATATGATTCCGCAAATTTACCCAGAAACACAGGAGCAATTAATCCCCCAACATGTTAATTTTGATGAGTTCAATGGACTTAATTTTAAAAAAGGCTGTTATATCGGGCAAGAAATTGTAGCCAGAATGCATTACCTCGGCCATTCTAAACGAAAAATGTACCAATTTATGTCCAACACCGAAGCAAAAATTGGACAAATGGTGGTAAGCCCAAAATTGAATAATCAAGAAGTTGGTATTATTGTTGACATAGTAAAACGTGAAGTAAATTATATTGGGCTGGTTACTTTACAAACAGATTGCTGTGACAGTGTATATTTGGATAAAGAGAACCAAAAACCTCTATTAATTGAGACTCTTTGTCTTTGATTGCAATGGTTTATTAATGTAAATGGGTGAATATGGCAAAATTATACTTTCGTTATTCTGCAATGGATGCAGGAAAAACACTAGACCTACTAAAAGTCGCATATAATTACCAAGATCGAGGTTGGCATACTTTAGTTATTACCTCACAAATTGATAAACGAGCAGGCTTAAATAAAGTAAAATCAAGAATTGGCTTAGATAAAGACGCTCTATCTATTACTCTAGGTGTTAACGTTTTTGACTTAGTTAAGTTTGAACACGCAAAACAAAGTATTGGCTGTTTATTAGTTGATGAGATTCATTTCTTTAGTATTGAACAAATTAACCAGATATCCGATATCGTCGATTATCTTAAAATCCCCGTAATTTGCTATGGTCTAAGAAGTGACTACTGCGGTCGAGCATTCCCCAGTAGCGCACATCTTCTTGCTATTGCCGACACATTGGAAGAATTAAAAACCATCTGTCATTGCGGAAAAAAAGCCACCTTTAATATGTTAGTGAAAAATTGTATCGCTATAAAGGAAGGCGACCCTGTCGTTGTTGATGATGATAGCTTAAAATCAATTGATACTAAATATGTATCGGTATGTAGGTTACATTGGAAAGAGGGCAATAGCGGAGCAATAAAATAAAACTAATAATAATCTTTACACAAAGCTACCCACAGAATTATCCACAAATTCTGTGGGTAACCAACGCAACAACAGAATAATCAACAACTTAGCTATTTTATGCTTGAGTTAATGTTTTTAATTATTTGTCGCCTACCTTGTCTAAAATTATTGATATAGAAAACGCCCATTCAAGCTTGAATTGACATTGACCGTTGCCGTGTTATCTTAAGGATTACATATTCCACGCAAATCACGAACCTCAGCAACTGATAAACCAGTCTTTATAGCAATAGTCCCATCATCCAATACATCCAGTAATTTTTTGGCGATTTCTAGTGCTTTATTATGCATTCCTTTTTCTACACCTTTCTTAATCCCAAGTTCCTCGCCTTTTTTAATCCCGATTTCTTCGCCTTTTTTAATCCCGATTTCTTCGCCTTTTTTAATGCCGATTTCTACGCCTTCTTTAATCCCAATTTTCTTTGAAATATCTAATTCTATATGATGATTCCTTGCTAAACTAGCTTCAAAACTAATATTTTCCATGAATTTATCATAACTCTGACGAGCAACTTTCGGTAATTTAAGAATATCTAGTTTTTTGGAAGCACTCATAACCCCTTGCGCAGTGAATGATGATTTAATAGCTTCATTTTTTAATAAATATACCCATTCATCAAATTTATCTTTTATAATATTTGCAAATTTATTCAACTGGATCAAATAATAGGTGGGAAATATGTCAGATGGAAACTCATATCCTTTATTCAGATATGATTCAACTTGGCGCTGGTTGAATTGAATCAACTCATTATTGTGTACACCTTTAAATTCAGTAATGCCTTTATATACATAATCCTTGCCACTACCCAACTCAAAGAATAATATACTCACTGAGATTACTTTAGTAATATTTTCATATGGGTTGCCTTGCTCAATATATTGAGTTATCACTTTAGAAGTACCAAATAATATTCTATGCCAGAAATCCCATTCGCTTGCAGTTTGTACCTCTACTATAATTTTTTCACCTGTAGCAGTCTTAACCAGCATGTCTACCCGATTAAATTTAGCATCTTCGGTATCTTTATTCGCTTCACTTTCGAGTATCTCGGTAATTATTATTTGCTCTTTTAATAATTCAGATAAAAACCCTTCTAATATATCAAAATTAGCTTTATTGCGCAACAGATTTTTTATTGCCCAGTCAAATCTAACAATCTTATTTTCCGTAGGGTTTTGTTGAAGTTCTTGTTTATTTTGTTTAATATTTGATTTCATAGTAAGCCGATAATATACAATACAGTATTATACAACATACAGCCTTTCAAGTGTATATACTTAACACAGGCGTGTTATTTCGATGTTAGCACCAAGTGAAAATGCCCCATACTTCTGTTAAGCGATAATGTAATCTTTTTAATTTTTATCCAATATATTTAGGTTTTTTTGAGTTTACATTATGTATGAACATCTCACCGCTGAAAAAAAGATGATGGGAGTTTGCCTCCAGACATTTTTTTAAACATTGTAATAAAAGCACTATCGCTATTATAACCAAGTTTATATGCAACTAAAGTTGTGCTTTTCTCCATCATAAGCAACTCCAAAGCTTTTATAAAAATAAATTGCTGTTTCCATAATACAAAACTCACCCCAAGTTCATTTTTAAACAAGCGCACCAATGTACGTGCGCTTAGACAAACATGTGTTGCAGCATCTAAAAGCGAAGGATAAAAATCTTTACTGTTAGCAAATAATTCATAAATCTTTAACAATGTTGCATTTGTTGGAATTTTTAGTGAGTAATTAAACATACTATTTTCACTTATCTCATCTAATAGTACATTAATTAAGTTTATTACCCTTATTGAATTAAATGCATCTTTTTTAAACGTACAAATTTTGGAAATGACTATGCTCGATAATTCTGATAAATAAAATGATTTCGGAGTACTTGGTAAATAATCTTTATAAATATCGGTAAAATAGATAGTTTCAATTATTGTATTATTATTAATTTTTTTAATACAATGCAAGGTGTTTTGAGGAATAAATATGGCCATTGCTGGTGGAATTATAAATAATTCATTATCAACTATGATATACATAACCCCATTTTTGGGAATAGATAATTGAGCAACTCTATGTGAGTGAAAGTCTTTAGTAGTTACATGACTAGTAACTCCAAAAATAATTGAACTTATATTATCCAAATCTGAAATATGTTTCATATTATTCTGTCATAAAAAAGCAATAAATTGTCATAAATTCTAAAATACACATAATGGATTTTAACATATAATATGTACTGAAGAAATTAAAAATGTTAAATTGATTATAGAATTTAAAAAAATACTTGACTATCGAGTATAAAACAGAAAGGTTTGTTACGATGAAAATACGATATTTATTGATTTTAATGCTACTAATCTCATTTGGTTCAATTGGTGCCGTGGCTTTTACTCCAGCTCTACCAATGATTGCGCAGTTTTTTGCAATTAGTAGTGCAACAGCTGAGTTAACAGTTACATGGTATTTATTGGGGTATACGATTGGACAATTGTTATATGGTCCATTGGCAAATCGTTATGGAAGTAAAAATACAATAATTATTGGAGCAGTAATAGAGATTATTGGTGCAATTGGATGCATTGCATCATACTACACACATTCATTTGAATTATTAATAGTATCCAGATTTATTATGGCTTTAGGCGCTGGTGGTGGCTTGACTATGTCGTTTACCATTTCAAGTAAATTGTGTAGCCCTAAAGAACATGCCCGTATAACAAGTTTATTAATAATTGCCTTTGCTATCACACCTGGTATAGGAGTATTTATTGGTGGAATTTTAGTAAGTTCCTATGCTTGGGTAAGTGCATTTTATTTTATGCTTATCTACGGTATCATAATTCTATTGTTGGGCATAACTTTGCCTGAAGTATTTACCCAAAAAAAATTAGATGCATTAAATCCTAGAAAATTATTGTATAACTATTTAAATCAATTTAAACGTCCAGTAGTATTTGGTGGACTACTAGTTGGGTCTGGAACATGCATTACTTATACTTTTGCTATTCTTGCTCCATTTATTGCAATGGATACAATTGGTATTAGCCCTAAAGCATACGGTATATATAATTTTATTCCTGTTCTTGGAATGTTATTAGGTTCGTTGTTAGCAAGTCATCTGAGTAAAAGATTGACATCAAAAAAATCAATTAAGCTCGGGTTATTTATAAGTTTAGTAGGTGTGTTGTTGTTATTTTTTTGTTTGATGTTGTTTAGCCATAACGTATTGAGCTTATTTGCACCAGTGATGATTATTTATATAGGATTATCCTTTATTTTTGGTAATAGCTCAGCATTGGCTCTACGTGAAACTGATGATAAAAGTAATGCCTCAGCGTTGATGAGTTTTATTAATATGAGTTCCGCAGTAATTACGATAATGCTATTAAGCTTTTTCTCTATACATGTAGCTATAATGTTACCTTTGCTTTATTTGGGATATTTACTTTTTGGTACTGTATGGTATTTTATGATTTTCTGAATCCCATGCAAGAGCTACAAATGACAAATGTAGGATGTGTGGCAGGGGATAGAACGCTTAAATGGAATTTAGAATTAGTTCAACAATCTCTACTCTGGTTACTTTCAATATCTTGGCAATGAATAAACCAATTGTATACTCAGTTATTGTTACGTTGGTTTTATAATTTCTCTAATATTCTATTTTCACCTCTCTTCTGTTCAAGATTAGTATATAATATACTTCTCACTGACGTTAATTCGGGCGTCTTTTTTGGAAGAAACATGTGAAAAAAATAATTGTTTGGTTATTCTTATTTTTATGCAATGTAGTCATTGCGCTACCTATAAATAAATGCGAATCTAGTTGCAACGACACACCAACAATTGATTGTTGTAAAAGCAATACGAATATAAATTATACAATCACAATGATGCCATTGTATTTTTCAAAACAACAAATAATATCCCCACCACAACTAGAAAGTAACACTAATGAAACAATATATAATAAACTAGTTACCCTACCTAATAATGTAAAATCACTCAATGAATCTATAAACTGTTCATTTATTTTAGAAAAAACAGAGTCATCTCTAACAAACTGGCAAAACGACGCAAGCACTTTGAAAAATTTGCTCCAAAATACTCACTTACATGAATCAATCGAGATTCCTACACAATACATACCCAAACAGCCTATTGAATCACAATTTATAATGATTGGTTATCTGCAAAATCTATCTTTTTCTGAGTATAACGACCGCATTCCATCTACCAATCTAACTTCTGTCATTCATGATTTTTTAGTTCATATTCAATATTATATAATTTCTGTCCCACACGGAAAACTAGTCGCAAAATTCACTATAACTGGTCATAGTAGCACCTCAACATTAATACTTAACCATGCCAAAAGTATGGTTAATAATTACTATTATTCACACAACCTTATAAATAATGCATTTTATGATCTAAGCAACAATGTACATAATTATTTGATTGCTAACCCATTAGTTCCAAGCAAAAAACCAATCAAAACAATAACCAAAATAGAAACAGTTAATAAAAATGAATCAACTTAATTATCTTAATGCCTCATTTACACGACTTAATGATTCGTGGCAAAGATTTTTTATAAGCTCATTAAAATATGAATTAATTTCTATTGATAGTACTTTAAGCAAAATTGCAAATAATGCAACCATTTTACCACAAAAAGAATTAATTTTTGAAGCACTAATTAAAACAAAACTCGAAGATGTATCCGTAGTTATCCTAGGACAAGACCCATACCATGGCACTAATGAAGCAAATGGTTTAGCCTTTGCGGTTAATAACGACATTAAAACACCACCATCATTAAAAAATATTTTAACTGAACTGAAAAATGAATATCCTGATATACCAACTATATGCACTAGTAATTTATTATTACGCTGGGCAGAACAAGGTGTACTTTTATTAAATACTTCCCTTACCGTTATTGAAAATCAAGCTAATTCCTTAGCTAATATTGGCTGGGATGTAATTACTAGTAGAATTATTGAAAAAATTAATAATTATCATACCCATACAGTATTTATATTATGGGGTGCATTTGCACAAAAAAAAGCATCCATTATTAATCAGAGCAAACATTTAATTTTAAAAGCTCCGCACCCTTCGCCATTATCAGCATATCGTGGATTCTTTGGCTGTAACCATTTTAAACTAACCAATGAGTATTTATTACATCACAATAAACAACCGATTTCATGGTTGCAGTTATAGAAAGTGCGTATAGTTGATTAGCCGAAATTTTAATTTATTAAGAAAAGCCTCATTCTCTAAACGTGAACTAGGTGCAATTATTTTAGCCTCTTTAGGGTTATTCTTAGAATTTTATGATTTTTCAATATTTGGATTTTATGCATTATATTTTGCACCCAAAATATTTCCTTATGTAAACATATCTGCTTATGTTGATATATTTAGTATATTTGCTCTAGGGTATTGCATGAAACCATTTGGAATTTTAATCTTTCAGAAACTTAGTTTACGCCTACCCTTGCGGCGTATTTTAAATATTTCTATTGTCATTATGGCTATTAGCTTCTTATCCATTGCTACTGTACCCATATATGATTCAATTGGAATATGGTCTGGGGTTATTATACTCTGTGCCAGATTATTACAAGGCATAGCCAGTGGTATCGAAATGCAATGCATTATTAAATATCTATCTAGCACCTTAACTATGTCAAAAAGAAATATGGCAACAAGTGCAATACTCTTAGCTATCTCACTCGGTATTTTTCTGGGTGTTATGCTAAACCGTGGATTAATTCAATACTTTAATGATTTTCAACTAGAAGATTGGGGATGGCGGATTCCTTTTTACCTAGGTGCGATACTCTCTTTGTTAAGCTGTATTATTCGTATTAGTAGCAAAAAATCTGAAATAACCCCAAAATATTTGCAACATAAAGTGAATATTTTTACTATTTTTATAAAATACAAAAAACGTATTTTACTTATTGCTGGAATGGTGGGAATTAATGCAACACTACTCATGAGTGGTATAATTTTTATGCCAATTTATCTTCATTCAACATTAAATCTTAATTATTTCACAATAAGTAACATTTTATTTAAAGCAACCATTTTAAGTGTAATTGCATCTTTAATCACCCACTATTTAAGTAAAATAATCAATCCGACTTTTTTAATTAAATTAACATATCTTGGCATTATTATTACCATTATATATTGTTACCATTGTTTTGCTACTGGAAAGAACATGTCAATGGCGGTATACCAAATTGCGATCTTATACAGCACAGTCTCTAGGCTAACCCCTCTCGCAATACCTAAAGACATCTTCCCCTCATATTTACGCTTAACTTGTGTTTCTACAGCCACACATATTGGGTTCATGCTTTTTGGTGTTACCTATCCATTATCTCTCGCACTAATCTTATCTCTTTCTCATAGTGTATTTATTGCTCCGTGCATATACATCATCATGGTTACATGTATTAGTATCACTTGCATATTTATTTTACCCAAGAGTTAACCTATCACAGGAGTTATGCTAATATTGTATCGATTAATTGCTTGAAGTTCTCAGCTCTAAACTCATCATAAACAATATTGAGTGCTGCTATATCTTGTAACGGTGCAATATTTCCAAATAAAATACTATTTTCAAAATGTAACAATAATTCATAAT
>CAITEL010000260.1 GCA_903891375.1 uncultured Neisseriaceae bacterium | reverse complement strand
CTTTATCGGTTTTTTCTGAACAAGCTGCTTCCGCTTCCATATCTTATTCAAAAGGGTTTGATGAAGAAGCCAATCAATCTTTAGCATTGGGATTTCAGTGTAGATATAATTCAAAAAGAATTGACTACACTCAATTATTATTTCCAAATCAGTTTGACTTAACGGGTTATAGTTTTCAGATAATGAACAATGAACCCATACAGGCATTAAATGCACAATATATAGAAATTAATACGGGACTGCTTTATAGTATTAAAAATGAAAATGAAGAATTTACTGCCGGCTTTTCAATGTACAATTTGAACCAGGCAATAGGTAATAAAGCGTTGTTGCAAAATCGACAATCTGTTACCTATATGTTCCATACTGGTTATTCGAGATATGTTTCAAATAGTAGTCAATTTTTTTTTGGTTTATTATATAGCGCTTTAAAATCGCAGCATAGTACTTCACTGATTGCATCTTATGGTTATGATGCGCTTCCTGAATTTTTATTTACGCTTAATTTTGGTGCCATTCTTCAAGTTGGAAATACGGTATCTCCTTTTGTCAGCATTGGTTCAAAGAGTTTGAGTTTTTCTTTTACCTACGATATACCTATCAACTCTAATATTTCTTATATGAAATCAAATTCCTTGGAATTTGGATTACGCTATTCGTTTTCAAGGTTAACACCTGATCAAACGATAGTTAAAAAACATATAAGTTGTTTTAAATAAAAAAAATGAAATTTTATTTTATAACATTCTTATTGGTTTTACTCATCGGAACAATAAATGGTCAATCCAATTGCCCGGTTATTAATTCCGTAACTAATTCTACTGCTGTTTGTAATAAATCAAATATTACACTGTCTGTAGGAGCAACTTCTCCGGATAATTCTTTAATTAGTTATGTGTGGTATAAAAATGCTGTGATTATTGCGAATGCCAATAGTAGTCAATTAATAATTTCAGGATTTGGTCAAAACGATGCAGCTAGCTACACTGTTCAGATATCCAATGCTTGCGGGACTCCGGTTAGCTCTAATCCTATTGTATTAATACTTGCCGATGCACCTACGATTAGTCCGATATCGAATTATACATTATGTGAAGGAGCTTCACAGACTATTTCAGCATCTGTTTCTGATAATAATGGTGGGGCATTAAATTATACATGGACTATCAATGGAAATACAATTCCATCCCAAGATCAAAACAGCTATAGCTTATCTCCGGTAACTACCAATAATGTTGGTGTGTATTCATTTGTTGCAAGCAATAGTTGCGGACTAAATAGTACTCATTTTAATGTAAGTGTAAAGCAAATGCCATTAATCACTGTTCAACCTGTTGCATTATCTACTTTATGCACGAATAATAATTTGCAATTAAGTGTTGCTGCAAATACCGGAGGTACAGATATTATTCAGTATCAATGGTATAAAGATGCAGTACTAATTTCGGGTGCAACATCTTCGCAGTTCATTAAAAATAATCTTACCACAATCGATGCCGGAACTTATTTGGTTACACTACAAAATAGTTGTGGATTCATACAAACAAGTACTTCTTCAACGGTTACAGTTGGAGAAATTCCTTCTATCACAACTCAACCAGTTTCTAATTCGTTGTGTATGGGTACGAATGCTTCTGTTTTTAATGTCGCTGCACAATCAAATGGCGGTGGGGTTCTTAATTATCAATGGTTGAATGCTGGGATTCCAATTAATGGAGCCACTAGTTCGATTTACACTATTGCTAGTGTTCAATCAACTGATGCTTCGAACTCGTATAGTGTTCGAGTGAGCAATTCTTGTGGGTTGAGTAGTAATGCTTCTTCCATTGTTTCTTTAACGGTTAATCAACCACCTACTGTTTCTATCAGTTCCAATAACAATATGTATTGCTCAGGTACATCAGGTAATATTACTTTTTCTGCTAGTACTACAGGTGCAGTCCTTAGTTATGTTTGGTACAAAGGACAATCAGTTGTTGGAACGAATAGTGCAACGCTACAAGAAATTTATACAAACAATGCGATTGATGGAACCTATAGTGTTACCGCTACAAATACTTGTGGGCAAGCCGTTAGTAATTCAATTGTCATTCAAGCAGGATCGACGCCTCAAATTACTACCGATTTAAAGGACCAGATTATTTGTTCAGGTTCAAACGTTTTATTGGGCGTAGTAGTGGATACAAAAAATGGAGGACCTTTAAATTATTCATGGACAGGCCCGGGAATTTTAGTGAATCAGAATGCTTCGCAATATACTATCCCATCTTTTATAAGCTCAATGAATGGTACTTATGCAGTATCGGTCTCTAATAACTGTGGAACGGCAGTAAGTAGATCTGCTGGAATATCCGTACAAAATGCATTGACTATAACTGCGCAACCTCAATCTGCTATTGTTTGCAAAGGAGCAAGCAATACTTTGTCGGTAGTAGTTGGAGGGAATCTGAATCCAGTTACTTATACCTGGATTTTAAATGGCAATACAATTCCAAATGCAAATAGTGCTAATCTTATTTTAAATAGTATCTCAACGAATTCAATTGGTAATTATCAGGTACAGATAACATCTTCCTGTGGAAATATCATTTCTAATGTGGCAACTGTTTCGATTTATGATACACCTATTTTTACGAGGTCACCTACTAATAATCAGTCCATCTGTACAGCTGGAAATATTACCTTAAGTGGTACTATTGCTGGTGCCAATAATGGAACGCTTGCAGCCTATAATTTTACTTGGAATCATAATTCAAGTGCATTATCGGGTAATAACATTGTGGTGTCTGGAAGTACAACTTCTCTTAGTATTGCCAATGCAATTAATTCTGATAGAGGCATCTATCAAATTGCTGTAACAGATGCCTGTGGTATTACACAGTTAAGTAATATCGCGAATGTTGATATTAATGCCATACCCGTAATTACAATTAATCCAAGTGCCATCAATATTTGTGTCATGCAAAGTGCAGTGCTACTGGCAGCTGCACAAAATAGTAATGGAAGTAATCTTCCTATTTCTTATCAATGGGAGTTAAATGGGATACCTATTGGCTCAGCAATAAATCCAACGTATAATATTGTTTCTATGAGTAGTGCCATTCAGGGCACTTATCATGTAAAAGCAACTAATAGCTGTGGCACTACAGTAAGTTCCGATGCGATTGTAAATAATGTTTCTCTACCTAATCTGATTAGTAAGTCGCCGGATCTGGCATTGTGTAATTCAAGTGTACAAACAGCTACTTTAAATGTTGTTGCCAATACAACAAATGGTGTTAATCCAACAATAGTATGGAGCACGGATAATGGTTCTATTCAAGGGACTAATCTGGGAAATTTAATTCAAATTACTGCAACTTCACTATCATCCAAGTATACCATTACTTTAACTAATGCTTGCGGTGTTTATCGGGATCAACTTGGCAATCTGCCTTATATTACTGTAGGTAGTGAACAGAGTAGTCCCATTGTTTCAGATTTTACCAAAGCACCCAATACTACTTTTTGTGAGTTTTCAAATATGACTATTTTTGTTAAGACTTTAACTACAGCCCCAACATTTGAACAATATACCTGGAAGTTAAATTCGAATGTGGTTCAAAATCCTATTAATACTAATTCTGCCAGCTATATAAAAAATACGGTTGACGTAAATGATGCCGGTACCTACACTGTTGATATTGCCAATAGTTGTGGAACTTTAAATAATGCTGCAACGATACCAGTTACTATTAATCCAACTCCCATTGTTAATTTTTTAATAACGAGTGCCGAAAGTCAGTGTGAAAGTGGCAATTATTTTACATTCAACAATACGACAACTAATAATGGTTCAAATGTTCGATATCAATGGGATTATGGCGATGGCACCATCGACAATAGTTCGGTATCAACTGCTGCACATAGTTATTTAGTAACAGGAGCTCAAACTGTTGTACTTACCGGGATTAATAGTTATGGATGTGCCAATTTAAATACACGAGAAGTATTTGTACAATCTTCTCCCGTTATTACTCAACAGCCAATCGGTGGTACGGTATGTGGTGGTTCTAAATTCGTATTAACGGCATTAGTGAGTAATTCATTTTCTAAGTCAGTATCTTATCAATGGTTTAACGGAAATACTCCCATATCTGGAGCAAATAGTAATGTGTATACCATCAATTCAATGAGTGCCGCAGATGCTGGTACTTATACGTTGAGTATTAGCAATAATGGATGTAGTTATCACACTATATCACAAGATGTACAGGTAAAATATCAAGAAACTCCTCAACCAAATTTTACCTATGATGGAAATGCGATTCCCGCTTGCTTGAATAATGCATCATTCAATTTTAATAATACTACTCCTGCATTAATAAATGGAACTGCAACTTATATATGGACATATTCTGACGGAACAATTGATAACAATGTGAATTCAACACATCAGTTTTCAAATGTTGGGATTTATAGTGTTAGTCTTCAGGCGATTAATGGGGGTTGTAGCAGTACGCCAAAATTGTTAGACAAAATTGTAATAAATGGGCTTCCCATTATTTCTAATAATTTAAGTAGTAGTCAGGCTATTCCTTTTGGAGGCCCTGTGGTTAATTTAATGGTGAGTGCTTCATCTAACACAGGAGATGGGACGCAAAGCACAATTAATTATCAATGGTATCAAACTCAATCCAGCATATCTGGGGCAAATGCTGCTACCTATTCTATTAATACTACTTCGCAAGATTATGTGGGTGATTATTATGTGTTAGTGAGCAATGGATGTGGAACTGTAAAAAGTAATGTTGAACATATTACCATGGTGAATGCACCTGTTTTAAGTAGTCAGCCATTGAGTCAGCAAATTTGTATCGGCAAATCAGTTTCATTAACTGTAGCCGCAAGTTCAAATGATGGTACCAACCCCATTTATCAATGGTATTTTCAAGCGAGTCCTTCGGCGCCACAGCAATCTATTTTTGGTGCAACAAATTCTATTTATACGATTCAAAAATTTATTGCGGATAGTGTAGGTTATTATTCTGTTGCAATAAAAAATACAATCGGAACCGTAAATAGTAGTGTTGTATTTATTGGTGATGAAACGTTACCTCAAATAAATAGTTTTTTAGTTAGTCCGTCTAATACAGGAGGATTATGTATTAATAGTTCGGTACAATTTAATGCACAGGTTCAATCAAAAAGAAATTCAGCGTATACTGTAACATGGTTTGAAAATAATGTGGTGCTGAATCAGCAGAATCAATTGCAATTAACACTTACTAATTTGCAAACTTCAAATACTGGAAATTATATTATACAAGTAATAAATGCTTGTGGTGTAGCGAATGATACTATTCCTATTACTGTAATTGATAAGCCGAAATTTGGAACATCACTAGCATCTCAAATAAAATGTATTGGAAGTCAGGCCGGGTTTAATGCCTCTATTGTAAATGCAAATAATAATTTATCCTTAAATTTTCAATGGATCAAAGATGGATTGAATTATTCAGGCACGGGCATTGTTGCTTCGAATTTGATTACCATTAATAATTTGCAATTGACAGATTCCGGACAATATGCATTGCAAGTGAGCAATATTTGTGGAGTTTCAGTTTCAAATATTGCTGTTTTATCAGTTGTGCAAAATCCTGTCATTTCACAGCAACCTGCCAGTACAATTGTATGTGCGGGAAATAGTGTAGGGATTTCTATTTTCGCAAATTCAATTGATAATAATTTAAATTACCAATGGTATAAAAATGGGAATTTAATACCCTCGGCAATAGGGAATCAAATTAGTTTTAGGGCTATAACTATTGCAGATAATGGCATTTTTAAAGCAGAAATTAGCAATGGATGTAATCAGACAACAACTTCTAATTCATTTCAAATTACTGTAAATGATATTGCAAGTTTAAAAAATTCGATTGCCGATAAGAATATTTGTTCAGGAGTAAGTGCAATATTTGATCTGACCAGAAATCTGAATTATGTTGATACGCATACCAGCTATCAATGGGAGTTGAATGGGTTAAATATTCCAGATCCATCTGCACAGACAAGTATATTGCAAATTCCCACCATCTTGAATTCGAATGCGGGTAATTATTCTTTACTAAGCACGAATACTTGTGGGACCAGTCTTATTCCTTTATTTAATTTAATTGTTTCTAATAAACCTGCCATCATAACGCAACCAATATCTGCTACTATATGTGAAGGAACTAATTTTGTAAATACAGTTTCTGTGTCTAACACCAATAATACACCATATTCGTATCAATGGAATTTAGGAGGTAATGCGATTGTTGGCGCTAACGGCCCACAGTATATTATTGGAGCGGCAACTTTAAATGACCAAGGAATGTATTCTGTAACCTTGCAGAATATATGTGGTGTGATTACGAGTAGTATTGGAAATATTACCGTACGTTCAAAACCTGCTTCGCAAATAGCTGTCTTAACTCCAACATCCCAATGTTTATTGAGAAATAGTTTTACGTTTAATAGCTTAATAACAATTACAGATAATACGGTACCTTTTATTAGTTGGGATTTGGGCGATGGTGTGTTTGAAAATACAGCTCAAATTACGCACAACTATATTAGTGCAAATGATTTTAAAGTTTATCTGTATACAAAAAGTATGTTTGGTTGTATTGATACTGCATTACAAAAGGTTTCAGTAAATACTGCACCTATGATTTCAGTTCAACCATCTGATCAAAATATTTGTTCAGGGGGCGTTGCGAATTTTACTGTAGGTGTCAAGTTAAAACCGAATGAGCAAATTGGGTATCAATGGTATTATAATGATCAGGTAATTAGTGGAGCTATTAATTCAGCTTATAGTATTCCTGTAGTTAATAGTAATTCAATTGGGACTTATAAATCAATCATGCAAAATGTATGTGGAATAAGTTAT
Organism: uncultured Neisseriaceae bacterium; assembly: GCA_903891375.1. GTDB lineage: Bacteria > Pseudomonadota > Gammaproteobacteria > Burkholderiales > UBA11063 > Aquella. Next base: position 696 of record CAITEL010000260.1, on the reverse strand, counting down.
AGTAATAGTGTGTCTTTAAAAATAGCGGATAAGCCTTTGATAACAGTATCTATGCCGGGCAATGAGAAAGTTTGTTTAAATACAAGCTATACGTTGAAGCCGGTTGTTTATTCTTTGATACCCAATTCTTATCAATGGTATAAAAATGATCTTCCGATGGTAGGGCAAATGAATGATTCATTATATTTAACTGCTTTTACAGCGAACGATAATGCTAGATATCGGGTATCCATCACTAATAACTGTGGAACCATTAATAGTTCAATTTCTAATTTGATTGTTAGAAATATTCCAACTTCCAATCTTTTACTTTATAATGATACCATTTGTTATTTCAACAGTACTACAATCAAACATAGTAATGCGAATCTGATTAATAATGATGATACGATCTATTATAGATGGTTTAAGAATGGAGTAGTATTAGCTAATAATACGAGCAATAGTTTTGCAATACCAAAGTTTGCATTATCAGATACAGGATTATATACTATACAATTAGGGAATAATTGCGGAATTACTAATGTTCCAATAGTAGATTTAACCTTAAATAAACCAGTTGCAGGATTTAGATATGATACTATTGGATCATGCACCGGAAAACTACAAGTTTCATTACATGATACGAGTAATGCCATCTTTCCTGTCCGAAATTATTATTGGCATATTGTAGAAAATAATATTTCATTAAATAGT
>CAITEL010000259.1 GCA_903891375.1 uncultured Neisseriaceae bacterium | reverse complement strand
TTTTTTGAATCAAAACTTTCAAATATTATACGATATTGTTTTTGCATAATTGACGTCTATAAAAATTCAATACCTTATTATACAGTATTTTATATCTAGGCGTCAATAATTACACTTCCGTTGTTCAGTTAGATACACCTGAGAGTTTTTTAGATGATGCGAAGAATGAAAATATTGAATTTTTACCAAGAGCACCTATTGTCACTGTTATGGGTCACGTGGATCATGGTAAAACATCCTTACTTGATTATATTCGTAAGGCAAAAGTAGCATCGGGTGAAGCTGGTGGAATTACACAACATATTGGCGCCTATCACGTTAATACTGGACATGGAATTGTTACATTTTTAGACACACCAGGTCATGAAGCGTTTACAAAATTACGAGCGCGTGGTGCACAACTAACTGATATTGTAATTCTTGTTGTAGCGGCTGATGATGGGGTTATGCCACAAACGATTGAAGCAATTAATCACGCAAAGGCAGCTGGAGTACCTATTGTCGTTGCAATTAATAAAATGGATAAACCAGGAGCTAACCCCGATAAGGTTAAACAAGAGCTATCAACACATGAGGTAGTTGCAGAAGAATGGGGTGGCGATGTAATGTGTGTTCCTGTATCTGCCCTCACAGGCAATGGAATTGATAATCTTTTAGATGCAGTATTACTACAATCTGAAGTACTTGAATTAAAAGCCCAGGTGAATACTCCTGCAAAAGCAATTATAATTGAATCACGTCTTGACAAAGGTCGTGGTGCAGTAGTTACGGTTCTAATACAAAGTGGAACACTACATAAAGGTGATTTGATATTAGCTGGAACAACATATGGGAAAGTACGGGCAATGATGAATGAAGCAGGAAATCCTGTTATTAGCGCTGGTCCTGGTATACCAGTTGAAATACTCGGACTCTCAGATGTCCCTGCATCTGGTGATGATATGCTCGTAATTAATGATGAACGTAAGGCCCGCGAAATCGCTAATTTTAGAATCGCAAAAATTCGACAAGAAAAATTAGCTAGACAACAAGCGGCTAAACTTGAAAATTTATTTTCTGGGATTAGTGAAGGCGAAGTAAAAAATCTACCAATTATCATTAAATCTGATGTGCAAGGTTCCTATGAAGCAATAGCATCTTCATTAGAGCGATTATCTACTCCAGAGATTAAAATACAAGTTATTCATGCCGCCATTGGTGGAATCAATGAGTCTGATATTAATTTAGCTAGTGCTTCACAAGCTATTGTTATTGGGTTTAATACTCGTGCAGATAATAACGCTAAGAAAACAGCTGAAACAAACGGAATTGAAATTAGATATTACAATATAATTTATGAAATAATTGATGATATTAAAGCAGCAATGACTGGGATGCTATCACCCGAAAAACGTGAAGTTATTACTGGTAACGTAGAAATACGGCAAATGTTTAGTTTTGGTAAACTGGTTATTGCTGGGTGTATGGTTACTGACGGTGTAATTAAACGTAACTCTCATGTTCGTCTAATTCGTGACAGCATGGTGATTCATGATGGACTCTTAAGTTCATTAAAACGCTTTAAAGATGACGCAAAAGAAGTAAAATCTGGCTACGAATGTGGTTTATCTTTAGTTGATTATAACGACTTAAAAGAAAAAGATATCATTGAAGCATACGAAATTAGTGAATTTAAACGCACTCTTTAAATATTAATAAGATATACAATGAGAAAATATAGTAATAATCGATCTGGTCGAATTGCGGATCAGATCCAAAAAGATGTGGTAAATATTTTACGCACCAAAGTAAAAGACCCAAGAGTTACTTGGGTCACTATTAATGATGTTGAAATAGATAAAGAAAACACAACAGCAAGCATATACTGGAGTGTTCTTGATGAGACAAAAATAGCAAATGTGACAAATGCACTAGAGTCAGCAAGAGGATTTATTAGAAGTGAGTTATCAAAAGGGTTTAAAACTTATACGATTCCACAATTAAAGTTTATTTTTGATGAATCATTGGCTCGTGGAGCAAAAATATTAAGCGTGATTAATCAGGTGAGTAAAGAATTTAGCGTTAATGAACCTCAAATTGATCCAGACAGCCTAGATGACAAGCAAAAAAACTAATATTAATGGGGTATTATTATTTAATAAACCAATTGGAATATCCAGCAATAATGCCTTACAAAAAATTAAATATTTGTTTAACGCCAAAAAGGCTGGACATACTGGAACTCTAGATCCACTGGCAACTGGTTTACTGCCTATTTGTTTCGGTGAAGCCACTAAATTTTCTTCATTTCTATTAGATGGAAATAAAGAATACATAGCCACAATAAAACTCGGCGAAACGACAACAACCTACGATGCTGAAGGCGACATTACTTCAACAACAGTGGTTAATGTATCCCCAACTGAAATCATAAATACGGTTAATAGTTTTTTAGGTAAACAAATACAAACTCCTCCTATTTATTCTGCACTTAAACTAAACGGTAAGGCACTATACGAGTATGCACGGAACGGGATAGTGGTAAACATAAAATCACGTGAAGTTGAGTTTTATGAACTAGAAATACTCGAATTCTTAGAGAATAATCAATTTAAAATACGCGTATTATCTAGTAAAGGCACCTATATTAGAAGCCTAGCTCATGATATTGGGCAAGTTTTAGGTTGTGGCGCACACTTAAGTGGTTTGATTCGTACTAAAACTAACTCTTTCAATTTAAATGAACAGCTAACCCTAGATCATTTACAGAGTTTAAATTCAGAAGAGTTACTAAGCAAATTACTCCCCACAGATGTTTTAGTTAGAATAATACCCACACTTGAAATTAGCGATATGCAGTTTAATAAAATAAAATTTGGTAATGCCTTTTTGCTAAGCTCACCTATTACTGAAGTTGATGAAGTAGTACGCCTCTACCATAATGGTATTTTTTTGGGTATCGCACATGTTACAGGATGTAAAGTTAAACCAGAACGATTAGTGTGTTTGTAAATTTTTCTTGCTTTTCTTTGCTACTTTATGCCTAGCGTTAATATTTTTCCGAATACCCTTAGTTTCAGCAATTAACTGTACATTTTGAATACTAATTTTTGGATTCAATATATCACCATCAACCATAACTGGAATTAAAACCAAACTGATTTTCTGCTCATTTTTAGGTAGAGCACTTTTAATTGCTAAATTATAATTTAAAGTGTTGGCAATAAAATTTAAAGTACCAGTGCCATTTGCAATTACATACGGTGATGAAAACTGTAATAACCCATCATGACTAATGCCGTTCACAAAATTAAATTTAGCCAACATACTATTAAAAATAGTTGATTTTGTATTGGAT
>CAITEL010000258.1 GCA_903891375.1 uncultured Neisseriaceae bacterium | reverse complement strand
GCGACACTGTCATACCAGCGAAGGCTGGTATCCAGCCATTGCCCTGTAAAAGTTTTTGCACTCAAGATACTGCGCATGCTTGCATCGCAGAGGTTCATTTTTTTCATTTTCTAGATAATATAAACCATTCTTACCAATCATCCATAATCCATCTTTATTAACCATACTTTGAGCTACTTGATTTAAACCTGAAATTTTACTTTCGAGTTTTAAGGCAAAAAGTTGACTTTCTAAAGCTATATTGCTACAATTATACGGATTATCTTGTGTAGTTAAATGACTATTTCTAATTTCATAGCTAAATGGATTAAAAAGTAAATTTTTTTTCAATGTGTTTTGTAGTGCATCCATTCCAAACTGTAGAGCGTAACCAAATAATATACTAGAGCCACTAACTCCCATTGGAATAAACATAAAAATATCACCAATTAAATTTTTATCATATTCATATACATACTTCTCATAATTTGTTGATGGCATACCACATTTATTACCATTATTATCTATTACGATCCCCCAACTATCTCGATTTTTTAATGCCGAGAGAACTCCTATTTTGTCTATATCTTTTCCAGTTAATTTTTGTATGTGTGAGGTAAACTCTGCACAATTTAAATCAGAAAGTTGATACGCATTTATACTATAAGATAATTCTGGCACCGACCCGCCTGCAAGTCGATATAAAAATGATGGAGCAACATCACTGGTATCTCTAGAATATGAAAGATTTATATAATTACCTAACATCGCATTAATATAATTTCCATTTTTATCTTTTAACCAGTTTCCACTCTCATCGGCAAAATAAGTTGGCTCACAAACTCCATCTTTACAATTAGTTAATCTTAAAGATATATCTGCTAGTAATTGTTCTGAATCCTTACTGGTAACTTTATCTTGGAACATATCTAACTGCTGCTGTAAACCCTCATCATAAATAGAAGTGGCTATCTCATTACTCGACTCTATAAATAATTTTGTATAAACCATTCCCACCACCGAACTCTTGAATTCTGCTAAACTAGTTAAGGTTATTTGTTGCATAGTACTTTTATATTGTTGTTCAAATTTTGTAATATCAAATGGAAAATTCTTTTTACCTAGCTTTGCCACTTCTGCTTCACAAATAGTACGATTATCACTAAATATATCATATAAACTTTTCGGCGTAAGAAAAACACTAGTTGTTCTATTTGTTCTTAATTTGAGTTCCACGTCAAGAAACTCTTTTATAATAGTACGTTCACACGTACTTTGTGTATAACCCCATACATTACTCTTTCCCGTATATGCCATTAACTTATAGGCTAATGGAAACTGTATAAACTCTTTTGCAGTTAGCGCTAATAGAGGCATATCTTTATACTTATCCTCTGTCGTCATATCATAAAAAACATTATGTAACTCCATCCCATACATACTTGTAGCAGCCATTAACCCATTACTGCCAATAAAAGGTATTAGATGTGATGAACCTTCTTTTGCCACACTTCTAAAAAATGTATTAGTTATTTTCTTATCTGCTGTTTTAATAACTTTTCTCGACATCTTACCCAGAAATGCGTCCACCCCCAAAAATGTAGCCTGAAAAATTAAATTATCAAGTAAATCACCAGTGTAATTATTATTTTTTATCGCATCATATTTATATTGCAAACCAATTGAACAATAGATATTTAAACCTATACAAAATTGATAATTATCTCCTTTATCGTTCTTTCCACCAGCAACAACTCTTAAATCTTCAATTAATTTAGTATATAACGTTCCGCCTGGGAATATTGGTTCTTTCCCCTCTGGTGTAAAAATAACCAGTCGATTTAATTTATTTTGACGTAATACATTACTATTAGTAGATATTGAATTCTTAATTAAATTTTCACCATAATTAAACCCCAAATACCATGTCTCATATGCACCACCTTTGTTACTATCCCGATTATATGCTAATTGAATATGTGCAGAGTCATGGCTAACCATTGTGAAAGATAAAGTGCTTACTTGTGGACTTGATATTTTATTAGAATCATACTCCTCTGCAATTGGAACCGTATTATTTAAATCAACTCTTTTTATACTATACGCATAATCATTTTGTTGATTCCAAATCTGGACACCAGTATCCTTGGCTGAATTGATAAAAATTTGGTGTAATTCACTTGATATTATATATTTACCACTAGATTTAATAGTTGCAATAGATTTTGTAATTGCTAAAATTGAGGCATAAGTTTTACCTGAATTTTTACATAAATCGTCTTTGCATTTTAATACATCAAAATCAATGGCTATAATATCTATATATTGATTTTGCGTTACACTACATTTTCCATTAAAAGTACAAATCCATAATTTGTATTCTTTATCCAATATAAATACATTATTATTAATCTTCATTGATTTTACTAATTGTATATTATATGTATTAGTACCATTTATAATACTAGTATTATTTACTCGTATACTTGTATCTGAATTTTTATATTGACAAAAATCACTAGTACCATCTCTATTTATATCACCACCATAACACTGTTCACCCACAAATTTATAACCAACAGCTAACGATTGCGAATCAGATGCACCTATTAGACGCACAGTTTTTAGTGCGCTTATATAAGGGTCACCCATTGTGACTTCAGCTGGTGCACCACCAACACAAGAAACAAGACATATCGTACACGATAGTAATAAAATAAATTTAAATAACATATTTAAATATCTCTCAAAAAATATACTTAGCACGCTAAGTATAAGTATAAGTATAACTAATATAAACTTAGTCAAAAAACAAATAAAACTGAATTAAATATGATTTAAATAGAATTATGTGTCACCACATCGTTGATAAAACTCGATATACTCGAACAGATTCAAGATCCAATGCGACGTAACACGACGACACTTACTGGTGGTAAGTCAGGAGTGTTACAACAAAATTGGAGTTTGAATATGAATGAGTATATCACTACAAGAAATTTTATTATTGTAGGGTATGGATTCCACCTTTTGCATAAAGGATTGGTTTATGATTTACAAGTAGTTTTGAATTTACTTGATTAGCGTAGGCGATGACGTTAGTCACCGATATAGATAATACTAAAAGTATTATTATTTTTTTATTATTATTCATGGACAAGTACCAGTACAAAAACACATTTACAAGCATAATTTTACTTGAAAACCATCTAAGTGTATATCATGTGGTGATTTTTATTCAAAACGAACTGATTTTAGTAAGAAACGTTATAAACCATTGTCATTAATGGAGATGGTATAAGCCGGAAACTAGCATAGCTTGTTCCTTGCCTTTTTTCTTCCAACCATGTTATAATACCTCTGCACTAAAAAGTAAATGCATGTGCATATTAGGGTGTAATACTCGTAAGTGTGCGGTGCTCATCGGGTTACATTATCGGAATCCTACGTACAAAATAATAAATGGAGCATAAAATTAATGACAAGTACACACGATAAGCCTTTAATCAGTTTTGATTATGCAATGAAATATATCTTACGTGATAAATCCGATTATAGTATTATTGAAGGGTTTTTGTCGGCACTACTTGCAACGGCTAATTATAAACCAGTTAAGGTCAAATCGTTACTAGAAACAGAATCGAATAAAGATGAAGAGCGAGGAAAGAGAATTGTTGCCGACATGGTTGTTGAGGATACTGATGGGGTACAGTATATAATTGAGATTGAACGCAATGAAAAATACAACTTTATGCATAAAGCCTGTTTTTCTAGTAGTAGAATTATTGTTGATAGTATTGGTCAATCACAGGATTATTTAAAAATAGTAAAAGTAATCCATATTAATTTGTTATATTTTGATATTGGTGGTAACAGTGTTTATCACGGTAAAACAATTATCCGTGACGTAGAAAATCATGAAAAGCTAGAGTTACACTTAAAAAGAGAAGATGGGACAAAGTTTGATTTAGTTGATATTATGCCTGAATACTTTGTTATATCAATACCAGCATTTCATGATGAAATAAATCGTAGCATTGATGAATGGTTGTATATGATGAAACATGAAAGCATTAAAGATAGTTTCAAAGAACAGTATATCAAACTTGCCGCCGAACGATTAAATTTCTTAAAAATGAGCATACAAGAACAAGCTGCCTATATGCGTTATAAAATAGAAATGATTGATATTAGAGAAGAGTTCTATACTCAATATACTAAGGGAAAAGCAGAGGGGAAAATAGAAGGAAAAATCGAAGGTGAAGCTATAGGGATAGAAAAAGGATTAGCTATTGCTGTAAAAAAAATGGCATCAAAGAATTTAAGTGAAGATGAAATCGCCTCTATTT
>CAITEL010000257.1 GCA_903891375.1 uncultured Neisseriaceae bacterium | reverse complement strand
CCTCCATGAATATTCGCCATCTTTATTTGTATATAATTTATAATTTACTTCAGTAGTAATTTCTTTCTTTAAATCTGATAATTTTGTATTTTCTAGATATTCAGAAATTTTTTTTAAAACCACTTCAAAATTAAAATAGCTAGGTAGTAGTTCACTACAATAACTTTCATGTTTTAAAAAATATAGTTTAGCATCATCCTCGTTTAAATCTATAACTCTTTTATTATTCATCTTATACCCAACTTCACAACTTCCCAATTATTAGGAATCACACCAGCCTTAGTCAATTTATACCCATGCGGTACTTGTTTAATCATGCTTACCACCTTTAATTTTAGGCAACTCACTGTCTTTATTCAATTTTTCTTCTGATTTTATTCTTGTGTATTGACTTAGCATCTAATCCACCATATAAACCTTTATAACCATGATTCTGAAAGATGGCAAAGTCGAGATTAGTTTCAACGCCAGAACTTCTGGCTGTTTCTACCAACTGTTTATTGTGTTCTTTTAACTCATTGCGTAAAAACAAGCGTTTTTCATCTTCCTTTAACTTATTAAATTGCGAATCAGCACTTAGCTCTTGTCGTCTAGTTTGTATAGCAAAATAAGTCTGACCATTAGCAAATAACTAGCTTAGAGGAATCAGCATTTTGTACAATCAAATAACATGCATATCTTGATAATATTATATTGTCAATTTCACGTAGCCCACCTTTCCCAATTTGGATCATTTCGTTGATGTCAACAAAATGATCAAGTATATTGTTATTACTGAGTTTACATGCGTTTTTTGCTTTCTCAATTACTTTCAAAAAATTTCTATACTCTGCATAATCAAGTACCTTTGCGAATGCCCTAGCATACCAATATTCTTCACTGTTTTCATTCGTTTGTTTAATACTTTCAAAAGTATTGTATCCTAATTGTTCAATAGTATCTGTCATGTTTTTACCTTTTTATCTAAATAGCCATTTGCTATGTTTATCTTAAAACGATATCTAGACACCTAATTCTAGTAAATACTGTTTCATCTTTCCATTTATTTCAGCAATTTCCAATTCTAGTTTCTTAATATTAGTTTTAGTTGCCTCGATATCAATAATCTCTTCTTCTTCAAAAGTATCCACATAGCGTGGAATATTCAAATTATATTCATTTTCTTTAATTTCTTCAATAGTTGCAATATGTGAGTATTTTTCAATTGCAACACGAGAGCGATAAGTATCAATTATTTTATTTAACTGCGTCTCATTTAAGTTATTTTGATTTTTATTTTTCTCAAATTCACGGGAAGCATCAATAAATATTATATCGTTATTTGTTCTATTTTTCTTAAATACTAAGATACACGCTGGTATACTGGTACCAAAAAATAAATTAGCAGGTAGTCCAATTACTGCATCCAATAAGTTATCATCAATTAATTTTTGTCGGATTTTACCCTCACTTGAACCACGGAACAATACGCCATGGGGTAAGACTACACCAGCTCGCCCATTCTCATTTAAGCTCTGTATCATATGTATAACAAAAGCGTAGTCGCCTTTACTTTTTGGTGGAATCGCAAATTCTTTAAATCGATTAAACGCATCACTAGTAATTTCATCTGCGCCCCATTTATCTAGGCTAAACGGTGGGTTTGCTACCACAACATCAAATTTCATTATGTGCTCATTTTCTAAATGTAAGGGGTTTCTAATTGTATCACCCCAAGCAATTTTTGCATCACTAATTTCGTGTAAATACATATTCATTCTGCATAGCGCTTGGGTCTGCCCATTTCTCTCTTGCCCATAGATTGCAAAATTACTATTGCCAACCTCTTTTGCTGCTTTAATTAATAATGAGCCAGAGCCACATGTCGGGTCATAAATTCGTTCACCTTCTTTTGCAGCAACTAATTTGGCTAATAGGGTAGATACCTCACTCGGGGTAAAAAATTCACCACCTTTTTTACCCGCGTCACTGGCAAAGTGGGCAATTAAATACTCGTAACTATTACCAATTATATCACTACCGACTAGGTTTGATGGGCGTAAATCAAGGCGTATATCACTAAAATCTTCTAGTAGATTTTTTAAGATGGAGTTACGTTCTTTAGTATCTCCTAGAGTTTGTCGATTATTGAAATCAATATTTCTAAAAATTCCTTCCAGTTTACCAATGTTGTCTTCTTCAATTTTAATTAGTGCTTTATTAATAATTTCTCCAAGGTTATTCATCTCTTTATTTTTTATTAAATATTCAAAAGTACAGGTTTCGTCTAAAATGAACTTTTCACGGGAGATGGCGCGTTCAATGCGTTTTGTATCATGGGGGTACTTTAAACTAATCTCCTCTAATTTCTCTTTATAAAAATCAGATAGATATTTTACAAATAACATACTTAAAATATAATCTTTATATTGCGAGCTATCCATAGTGCCACGGAATGTGTCGCAGGCTTTCCATACGACGTTATTAATAATATCTTGGGTAGTCTTCATCTCAATTAGTTCCTTTTTTATTGGTAATTAAAGTTTCAAATATTTCGTTTTTAAGTTTTGTTTTTTCGTTGATTAGTTGTTGCAGTAGATTCAGTTCGTTCTCGGCATGTCTTAAGTAGCATGCTATTTGTTTTTGTATATTGAGTGTGGGGAGATTTAATTCTAATTGTTGTATGTCTGATATTTTTACCATCGGGATAGTG
>CAITEL010000256.1 GCA_903891375.1 uncultured Neisseriaceae bacterium | reverse complement strand
TAATGCGTAATTGTAAAGATAAGATTAAAGAGTTTGCTTATTTGGAAGATTCAATTGAAGAATTGAGTATGTTAGATAAAGCACATGCTCAAGCAAACTTATCTGCGGAAACAGATATGGTTTTTGCTTATCTTGAATTAGCCAATAGTCTTTCTAATTCTACACAAAAGGATAAACAAAAAATTAAAGATAAACATAGCGCATTATATACAAATATAAAAAAATGCATTGCAGGTATTTCTGATGTTAATCTTTTATTAAAAGACGCAAAATCTATTTATACTGAGATTCATGAATTTTTAATGTCAATTTTGTTAGATTCAAATAATAACGGATTCAAGGTAATAATTGCATTAAAACCACAGCAACAAATAGAATTAACGTTAGCTAAATCAGACTCTTGTGATGTTGCCGAATTGGTGAAAAATCTGAAAGATACAAATAATACCCCTGATAAAATCCCGTATTTGATTGCGAAAATTATGCAATGTAGCGAAGAATCATTAGGGTTTATCCAAAGTTACATTAAATTTCTTCTACCATCTACTGGTTCTGTGTATATATCTGATTTGGACAAGGAAGGTAAAGCATTTGAGGATAAGCTGTTTAGATTGCAAGCCAATGTATCAATTACTCGTTTTGAATTAGTCATCAATAGTTATAACTGTTACAATAGATTAATTAATCTCTTTAGTCAATATAACTCAAGTAGTCCAACATTAGAGATGACTAATGCTTTGTTAATATGTGGGTTAATACGTAAAATATATATAGCTAGTGCTGATATGAATGCTGATGATAAATTCTTAGAAATAAACTTAACTGAAGATGAGAGTGCCTATTTAAAAAATTCAGGGATTAAATTAAAAAATACATCGAGTTTGCTAGAAGTACCTATAGAAAAAATGAGGGAATTTATTGAGTCACTTCAAAAATCATTATGTAAAGATGAACAAAATGATAGTAATAATGCAGATGTAAAGATTGATTTAGTTTTTGATGATAACATGCAATACAAAATGCAAGATTTGTATACGCAGTTAAAATCAATTCAAGATTGGATTGATAAACCATCTAATAATATGGAAGAACAACTAATAAATAACAAAGAGATGCAACAGCTAAATGATGTGTTAGCATATTATCCATCAACTATCGATAATGGTACGGTTACGTATAATATACAGAATAATTTTGTGAAAAACTTAGCACGAGTTTACCATTTACTTGTTTTTTGTGATACTGGTAATTATACATTAAAATCGAAGGATTTAATTTTTAGAAAATATATTAAAGAAATCAATCAATATCAACCAGATACTCAAGTGGTATTATGTACCAATTCAAATCTAAGCAAATCCCAGAAAAATCCAAATAATAAACAATATCAGGCTTTTAAAACATATTTAACCAAACTTTTTTGTTATGATTATCTAAATTTTTCAAAATATTATGAAAGTTATTGTAATGTTATTGCTGAGAGAATCGATAGAATAAATACTAGTGAAAATGAATCTATATATTATCCTATTATAACTTCCTCCAAAAAATCATTAGATCGATATAATGATGAAATAGGCAAAATACTTACACGTGCGGAAGATTATATTAATACTAGTCATGATATTTTACAAAATCACACTATTAAGTTGCAAGAAAATATGAGTAATAACCAAGACAGCGACTTATTAACTGAGATTAAAGGACTTAAGCAAAATACCTATGACTGGTTTATTAAAACTAAATGTATAATGGGTGTGTTACTCGAGTTGCCTGAAGATGATAGTCCACAAATAACTAATGCCAAGGTATGTTTTCTTTTGGAAGGCGTTTTTGATTATATAGTTTTGCGATACCCTAACTTAGTAAAAGATGTGTGTGGAATTTCTAGTTTAGTTGATTCTTATATTCAGAATCAATTAACTCAAGATGAAATCACCAAATTAACAAATCAGTTAGAGGGTTTGTTTAGTAATACAACAAATAGCAAGCAATCAAATGGCTTTTTCTCTTCAATTTGTGGATTTATTAAAAACTGGTTCAAAGCAAAGACTAGTGCCGAACAATCAACTAAAATTAGTGAGAAATTTGATGATTTGTTAACTATATGGGGTAAATTAATTGTTGACTTGAATCAATATTTAGACGAGTTATATGCTAAAAATACTATAGTTTTATTAACAAAAGTAAAAAATAATAAAAGCCAATCAAACAACTCAGAAGAGAAATCACAATCAAATGGAAATAATTACCTAAAGATTATTCAAAACTTCTACAATAAATTTACCCAAAAAAAACAAGATAGTTCTAACCATTTAGATTCTGAATATAAGGATGTGGATGTGTGGCATAGTATTGATTTGACAAATGTGCCAAACATAACATCCATGTCTTCCGCAAAAAAATATAATTCAAATATTAATAATTCTGATGAAAAATACAGGTCAATACAATATAAGGGCAGTGGTTCTAAAGATTTTCACCAGCAGTATGGTGGCTTAATTAAGAAAAAACTTAATTTTGATTCAAGTAATGCATCACAATTACCTAATATGAGTGACAAAAAAGATAACGATGGGATTTCTTTTTTAAGTCCAAATAAAAATAATAATGATAGTACTAATGAAAGTGATGCAACACGCACTATTCTCCACGGGTTTAGCTCTTCAACGAAATATTCTTCAATATATGCAGAAGAATATTTTTCACCCTCATTAAATGCAATAGATCTTAGCATGTTTAAGGAGCTATTTAAATTAGATTCAGACGGCGTGTTAGAGAAATTAGAAACTGATAAATCGCTATTAGAAGGCTGTGCGAGTGTAATTGAGGCATATATTTTATATGTCACAAGCTCAGATGACTCAAGCTCAAAAGATGATGTAAAGGACTTAAGCACATTATTAAAAACTTTGTCAAAAAGTTATATAATTTAAAAATGATAGGTGGATAAGTATGAAATAAATCATGCATTTAGAATCTGGATTCCAGCCTGCGCTGGAATGACAAAAAGACAAATGTATAAGTTAATTCGTATTTATTCAGTAATATACTTTTATATAGAAACAGTAATTCCGTCTACTAGCATTGATCCAC
>CAITEL010000255.1 GCA_903891375.1 uncultured Neisseriaceae bacterium | reverse complement strand
TAATACCTTTAAGTTTTTCACTATTTAATTTTGCACCTAAAAGATTGCTATTTGATGCAGTTACTCCTAATGCAATCATATCTATCAAATTGGCAATAATATCTGTTATTTGGGCGGCAATTTTGTCTGCTTGACTACCTTCAGTCGTGAAAATTTTTGCTATTTCTTTTTCAAGAAATTGGAGAAGTCCTTTATATTGAGCTTCATTCTCACCATTATTTTGACAAGCATTTACTACTTTTGTTATAGATTCTTCTGCAGAATACATGCGCAATACACCCATAAAAAAATCACTTGTGGAAATTTTGGAGAAAGCATTTGCCAACCGAGTTGCACTACTCACAACCGCCTCAACCGCCTCAACCTCCACTGCTAATGCCTCAGTTGCAAAGGTAACTAGCGCTTCGCCCACACAATACACAGCAAAGGCCGCCATTAACACATCAACCACAATAGTAAATATTTTAGCAGCCAAAGGTGACACCTCAGATATCCCATATGTTGCCATTCCTAAAAGACCAGAACACATCGATTGAATAAATTTATCATTATATGAATCTGGGTTCTTCATGATTTCTGCGCCTGCAATTGCTTGAGGAATAAATTGCGTAAGCATCATTATAGCCATAGGAAGCAATGCTGGAGTCAAAACTGGACAAACAACACATGCAACAATAGTAAGACCAGCTACTATTGAACCAATTAACCCCATCCAAAAATTCGTTTTACCAGCTGTTTGTTCTGCGTCCTTAATTTTATCAACATTTGCTTTGCTTTGATTTAACATTGCAGTTGTTAAATTTTTAAATAATAAAATATTATCATTTAGGATTGCTTCAAGGCTATTACCTATATCGGTTTCATTTTTCAATAATTCTCTTATAGTGTCTGTAAATTTATAGAGTAAATTCATACATTCTAACAATGAAATATGATTCATAACCTCAGGGGGAAGTTTAAAATCTTCTGTTTTTGACATGCCATTTAATGGCATAAGAGTATTCACATTGTATGAATTATTCACCTTGAAATTACTCACATTTACTGACTTAGTATTAGATATACTGAGATTTTCTTTTGTTAAAAATTTATTATTTTTTAATGTAAAATTTATTGGTTCCTCTGGAACATTCAAATAATTTATTTTACTATTGTTGTTAATGGCAACATTCATAATTTATCCTTATATAGAATCATTTAAATACACGCCCTAACTCTAACATTTCTGCTTGTAGTTTAGGCAATCTAGTAATATTTTGTCTAAATACATCAGTTATTGGGCCATAGAACCGTTTTGGAATAGGCTTACCAACTAATGCATATGCGTACAAAGAACGAGCTAACCACTTATCTTGAACAATAGGAATGTTGTTTTTTTCAGCGATTTTAAACACCTCTTGTGCTAGAGAACCACTTACTTTAATTAAAACAACAGGCAATGGAAATTTCTTAGGGTTAAAAACCACTGCCACCGCTATATGTGTAGGATTAGCAAGAATTAATGTAGATTTATTAATAGTGCCGTTCATTGCATCAGAATCAATAATCTCTTGGTGTAATTCTTTACGTTTCTGCTTAATTTCAGGGTTACCTTCAGTCTCTTTATATTCTTTTTTCACCTCCTCTAAAGACATCATTAATTTTTTATTATGATCTTTTCGAGTGAAGTAAATATCTAGTACTGTACAAATAAAATAAACAACCAGTAGTACAGTTAAAGAGTATTGTAAAATACTCACAGTAATTGACTCCTGAACCACAATGTTATGCGATACTGCATAAATTAGATTTTTTCCAGTATTAAAAAGTATGTACCAAATTAAAACAAATGTAATTGCAAGTTTTATAACATCAATGAGAAACTTAATTAAATTTTTCTTAGAAAAAATGTTTTTTGCGTTATTCACAAAATTCATTCTATCAAATTTTAATTTAAATGGCTCCTCTATTATAACTAACCCATCCATCTGTACGATTTGGCAAGCTATAGCGATTACGGATACACATCCCATTAACAATAATAATGGCTTAATAGCCTCCGCTAATAGGTTCAATATCAAATTGAAACTAATTGGGCTGTCCGTACTTAGCTGGGCAAACACAGCTAAGTACATTTTAGAACATTTAGATACAAAAACATTACTAAACAAAAATAATGAACTAAGAACAAAAAACACAGGAACCAGTTTACCAAGATCGGTACTCTTGGCAAACTGTCCCTTTTTCCTCGTATCTCGCTTTTTTTTCTCCGTTGGTTGTTCTGTTTTATTATCTGATGATTGCTCTGCCACTTATACCCCTATTGTGTATGTGTTACTAAATCATTAATTGCTTTGGTTCCCAAACCTACAGCTTTTGATGTTAGGTTAAGCGCTAAACTATATTTATCCAAATTATCTTGAAAATGCAACACGTCAGATGGTGACAAGGTATTATTCAAGCTTAATGTGTTCATATTTTTAACATTGCCATTAATAGCATCAAGATAATTACAGGCTTGCTCAACCATGTTATTCATTGAAGAACCACTAACGCTTGGCATTGCATCTTTATTGTTTGTTATTGGGATCACTTTAACCACCTTTAAGAAACATTATTACACTTACTTAACAAATCATAGATTTGATCAGTAAATGTTTTTATTTGTTGAACATCTCTATTCATACTGTCAGCTCCTGAAGATAATTTTTGATTGGCTTGTGTAACTGCAGTTTGTATCGCCTGACTTGTATTTGTTACAGATGTAGAATCCTCTAACGAACTAGCTGAGTACCCTGCTGATTTCCCACCAAGTATTTGAAGGTTTAAATTAAGTGTTGCGCCAAGATCATTCATCGTTGTCTCACTGAATGCATATCCATTATGTTTCGAATCATATGGAAATATTTGTTTCAACGAATCTGGCATATTCTTGAAATATAATACCAATTGGTTTGTTTGCGATTGAACATTATTTACTACACTTGCATTTATTACAGAATAACCAGTTAGCAAACCATTAGTATTACTTAAGTCGTTTAAATCATTTTCCCACCCATAAGTGTAACCATTAGGATCAGTCATATTACATGCATTATTGTAAACGACAGGGCTGGCAGTAATCTGCGATATTTTATCACTATGATTCTTAAGTTCCATTGAACGGATACAATCATAGACCTGCGTGAGATCTGATAAAAGTTTTACAGTATCCTGCATAACTTGAAGTGCATTTTTTATAATATCATTAGATACTGAATCCGTTGATGCCAGTAATGAGCGAAAATCGACTCCATTACTCGATAACATGCTTAATATTGTTTGTATGTTTGTACCTACTGCTATGTGAAAGTTATTATCAGTTACATCCGAACTACTATTTGAATTAACAAAGGAATCATCTTTAACTTTTTTTCCTTCGTTATTGTTTTGACGCTGATATTCAGTAGTAGAATTACTCACGCTACTATATTTATTTATGCTATTCATATATTTGTTATCTCCATTTATTAATTTATTGTAACCATGTTCATCTAATTATCGACTCAATTGACTAATCAATGCGTTAAAGTCGTCAACAGCTTTTTTCATGTAACTAACTCCTTGAGTAACATTACCTGATGTAATACTTATGTCATTTTGAATTTTATTATTTAAAGTCCCTGCTTGTGTTTTAGCAGTTTGCACTGTAGTTGTCGCCTTTGTAAGAGCGGCTAACGTCGTAGAAGAAATTTCACCATTATCTCCAAGACCATCCATTGGATCCACTTGATTCTCCACATCTGAACTACCAAAAGTTCTATCTATTGCCTTATTCACATAGTCTGTTAAATGTGAAAAACCAGTATTAAAATTACTACAGGCGGCATTTGGCATAGTTGTTAAATCACAACCTGCCAGATCCGTAAATGTAGTTGAAGCAAATTGACCACCAAGTTGTTCCCCCTGAAGATCCTTAACAACGCTAGACATAAAGCTAAGTTTCTTAAGATCTTCTGGAGAGACCACATTCCCATCTTTACCATCATGAGTAAACACAGCTATAGCCTCTGATAATGTATTTATCGTGATTGTGTGTGTAGCACCAGTTGTCGGATTTGTTAATGTTACTTGGGTTGGTAAAGCAGAAACTCCTTGACTTAGATCACCCAAAAATTGTAGATTAGCTGCTTCAATTTTACCGTTTTGCATTTGGTCCTCTGCCTTTCCTGTCACAGCATTCATATCTTCTAACGTACCGTCATAATAAGCCGCATAAAACTCCAGAAGCACCGTAAACGGGTTCGAGTTTTCATTAAAATGAATATGATGGCTGGATTTTGTAATAGCATCTGGCGCAGGATCGCTTATCGGATTATCTGTAGCATAACCATGCGTATTCCTGAACCCCGATGTACCTAGTCTATAATTATTATTGATCATATTAGTTCTCCTATAAATTTAATAATGTTGTTTTTTACATGTTTTGAATCATTGTTTTTATTGTACTCGTATTTTCTGAAATAATTTTACTTTGTACTTGGATAAATCCATTATAATTCGCCTGTTGTTGTTGTAATTGTATTAACGCTACTGGACTTAAATTGGATTGCTGAGAAGCCTCTTGTATACTTTCCATAAATCCATTACCAGCTTGTGTAATCGCTGAATACATAGTATTTAAACACTGATCCATATTTATACCTTGTACATTGGCTAACATTTATCATCTCCTTTAGATTTATTAATTTAGTTCCATAATCGTATTTTATGATATTTGAATGGTAAATAACACCATTCGATCGCTTTCTTTTTAAATTTATTTACTTTTTTTTAAAATTATGATTTACCTTTTAAACCTGGAAAAGTTTTAACCAATGATTTTTTTTCATCAACCTCTTGCTTAGTAAGGCTTTTTTGATACGCATCAAGAAATTCTCCTAATTTTATTTTTGAATTCAACGGATTATTTGATTTGAATATTATTTCTGGTAGATTAAAAATCATAGAACGTAAATAAATCACAAATTGATGTTGAATTATTACCACTTTATAATCTTTTACTCCAAATTGAACTAACATATTATTGAAAGTATTCATATTAAGTATATGTTGATTAATAAAATTAATAAACCCTGATACTAAAACTTTAATATCAGACACCATTTCAATCCCTTTTTTTAAGAAATTCTCGTGCATTTTTATAATAACTGCATACAAAGAGTTAATAATAGTTAAATGCTGTTCTTGTTTAAACAAACGTATTATTTTATTCCGTGCTTCTTTGTTATCACCTAAATCTTTTATTTGCAAAGAGATAATTTTAAAAAAAGCAGGGACAATCCGCCCTTGAATATCTTGAAGATTGAAGGTTATATCTAAACTCTTAATATAATAATTTAACATTTCATGAAAACTGTTTACATCCACATTTTTATGAGCTAAATCTACCAATGCCTTTATTTGTGATTCATCATAATATTTTTTGAAAACTTCATCACGTGCAAGCTGTGCCTCCGTTTTTAGTGTAGCCGACATTTCAGATTCATAAGATTTTATTATTTCTTCAAGATTTTTTTTAAGTTCTTGGTTTGGATTCTTTATTTTTTTGATAAACCATGTAATAATACATATGTTTGCACTGGTGTAAATTTTGCAGTAATAACCGCAGTTCTAATTTTTTCTAACTTTTCTGAGGCTGGAGCATCGTTATCTACATCCTCACTTAAAGTATTAAATATAGTATCCCATTGATCTTTATGTTTAACTAATTCAACTAAAGCGTCCACATCTTCAATAGTTAAGCTCGTTGCCTGTTCTATTATAGTACTATTATCTGTTACAAGAAAATCACTTAATTCATCAACAGTATATGTTGCTTTCACCATATCTCGACCTAATTCAGTATTCTTTAAATCATCTACCTTAAAAAATAAATGCTCCTCTTCCTCCCGTTCAAACGCATTTTTTTTGAAAAGCATTTTTAATTGTTGTTTTTTATAAGATAATTTTTCTGTGTTGTACACATTATCTAGCGGTGAAACTATTAAAGCCATCATAAATCCTTAAAAATAATTTATACCAAATATTCATTCGTAACAGCGCAACACCCGAACAGATTCAAGAACCACAGAGGAACCAAGCGACACAGCCTACAGTGAGTCGATAAGAAGCTTGGCTACAAACATGGATTAAATATGAATGAGTATAAATACAATTACATGATTGCTTGTTTGTATGTAAGCCGTACTCCAAGTTTGCCATTTACTTCAACCAAAGTACCTGATGCTATAATATTTCCATTTAAAGTTAAATCAACTATTAATGGTAAATCTCCGACTTCAAGCACTTGCCCATCAAACAATGCCGACATTTCAGATAAAGTGAGTGAAGTTGAACCAATTTCACAGATTAATTTGAGCTTTAAATTATCATTTGGTTGCACTTGATCACCATCATTGTTACCCATAACTTGTTCTTCTTCCATTATATGATTAGTCTCCCTAAAAAAATTAATTGTATCCTTATTTATTCTCAAACTATATATCTAATATTGGCAAATTTCCATATATGCATGCATTGAGTATTTATTGCCTCACCAAAATGGCCTGATATTTTTTCACACATAGCAAATTATATCAAATTTTAAATTGTATAACCACCATTCGATCGGATACCATTTAACTTTATTTATAACAAATTTACAGATAAAAGCTACAACAATGAATAACCCCGCCGCAGAGCAACGGGGTATCTTGAGAGCAAAAACTTTTACAGAGCAAGGGCTGGATACCAGCCTTTGCTGGTATGACAATGTCGCAGCAAGCTGCGAGGAATTATACCCAAAGAGAGTAAAACTGTTATTTGGGTTAAATTAAATATTTACAAAAAATGAAAAATGGTAAGCAAGCGATCGAATGGTTGATATTTTTTTTTTAAAATGATAAAATCCACTCCTACATTAAATAAAGTTATCCTAGAATGACTATTTAAATGGTAG
>CAITEL010000254.1 GCA_903891375.1 uncultured Neisseriaceae bacterium | reverse complement strand
TGATTTCAACATTATTTTTTTTTCTAAGCTGACGACACAAATTATCTAATATAATATCTAATGCCGTATGCCAATTATATGTTGCTAGTATAATACTTATTTTATTCATTTTTTACCATTTAACCTATAAGGTTGTAATTGAACGTCCAGCCAAACCATCATGTATTGCTCTATCCATCCGTTGATTCGCAAATTTCTCTGTAATTTGATTCAATTTATCAGTTAAATCTCTAACCGTTTTAGTTTTAATAATAGATTCTTCGTTACCTTCAATTTTAGATTTTAACTCTTGAATTACATTATTTATTGACTCTAACTCTTGTGATTCCAATAAATCATAATCACTAATCAGACAAGCTTGAACTGATTCAACTAAGGCATTGGCATCAACCGTTGCCTCCATTAATTGCCTCATCATCATATCTTCTTTAGCGTTTTGAATTGATGCATTTAACATGTCCGCAATTTCATTGTCAGTCAATCCAAAACTAGGTTTAACTTCTATTGAACTCTTGATAGCTGAAGTTTCTTCACATGCTTCAACCGACAATAAACCATCAGCATCTATTTGATATAACACTTTTACTCTAGCAGCCCCTGCCACCATTGGTGGAATACCACGCAAACTAAATTTTGCTAAACTTCGGCAATCGGATACTAATTCACGTTCACCCTGCACCACATGAATTGACATTGCCGTTTGACCATCTTTATACGTAGTAAATTCTTGTGCCCGTGATATAGGAATTGTGGAATTACGTGGAATTATTTTCTCAACAATGCCTCCCATCGTTTCAACCCCTAATGATAAAGGAGTTACGTCTAACAACAACCAATCTTCATCTTTACGATTACCAATTAATACATCAGCTTGAATCGCTGCCCCCATGGCCACAACTTTATCTGGATCAATATTACTTAAGAGTTCTCGTTCAAACATTTTTGATAATTCGTGTCTAATATTTAATAGCCTAGTTGAACCACCAACTAAAATTACTTCGTCTATAGCTGTTATTGATAATTTTGCGTCACGTAATGCTTTCTTAACTGGTAGCATTGCTTTATTAATTAATGTTTGCGAAATAATATTAAACTCTTCTCGTGTAATCAGCATATTTACCAAGCGTTTATTTGATAAAACTAAATTAAATGCAACTTTTTCTAGCGTAGACAATTGCTCTTTCACAAACTTTGCCATATTTAATAACTGAGCAGTATCACCATCTGTTAGTTGCGTTAAATTGGACTTTTCTAAGATATAACAATATAAGCGGTGATCGAAATCATCACCACCTAAATATGTATCACCATTAACAGCAAATACCTCAAAGACTCCTTTACTTAACCTAAGAATTGAAACATCTAGCGTACCGCCACCAAGATCATACACCAAAAACATCCCTTCATTTTTAGTATCTAAACCGTACGCTATAGCCGCAGCTGTAGGTTCATTCAATAAACGTAATACATTTAAACCTGCTAATTGTCCAGCTTGTTTCGTTGCTTGTCGTTGTGCCTCATTAAAATAAGCAGGAACAGTAATCACTACACCCGCAGGAGCTTCACCTATACACTCTACTGCAATTTGGTTTAAATGATATAAAATATCACTCGAGACCTGTATCGGATTTTTCGTACCCTGAGTAGTTTCAATCTCTATTATACTCTCTTTATTTGTAAATTTGTATGGGTATGTAAGTTCTGAAGAGATGTCTTTAAAGCTCCGCCCTATAAAACGCTTAACCGATACTATGGTATTTGTTGCATCATTAACCCGTTCTTTAAGCGCATTTTTACCAATTAATGTTTTATCTTTTTTATAACACACAATTGATGGAATCAGCTCATCACCATCATGATTCGCCAATACAGTTGATACCCCACTTTTAATTGTGGCTACTAATGAGTTTGTAGTGCCTAAATCTATACCAATCGCCACATTTCTTTTATGTGGCTCATGTGACATACCTGGTTCTGAAATTTGTAATAATGCCATATATTCTTTCGTGTTACTTCAAATTAGATGTTTGTTGCGTTTAATTGCGTATTATACTCTTTATCTAATTTTTTAGTAGTCTCTATTGAGTCAGAGCAAGTAATACACTCAAACTTTTGTTTACTAGTGCTCCATTCAAGTATACGTGCTGTTTTAACATCATACACCCATGCAGAAATGACTAACTCATTTGTTTTAAGCAATTTAGCAACCAATGGATATGTTTTTAAATTATCTACTTGATTCAATAAATTAAACTTAACACCTTGATATGCATCAACTGGTTGGCGTTTACTGAATCCATCTTTAATAATCTGTAGCCAATTTCTTAATTCTAATGATTTAATCTCATTACCTGCAATACATGCTTTTATTGCCCCACATTCGGTATGACCGCAAATTACTATGTTTTTGATACCCAATTCATTAATGGCAAATTCAATAGCAGCACCCTCACTATATATGTAATTTGTTTCATGATATTTTGGAATAACATTACCCACATTACGCACAATAAACAACTCTCCTAAACCTGCTGATAAAAACTCATTCGGGTTAACTCTACTATCTGAGCACGAAATTAATAAGGTATGTGGTTTTTGCCCTTTAGCTAAGTTATCAATCAACTCTTTTTTATCCACGGCATAATTATCTAAAAATTTAGCCATCCCATGTTTCAATAAATCAGTTGCCGAATAATCGATTTGAGCATTTTCTAGAATATCTTTAATCTCACTTTCAGTAACTGTGACAATGTACGGTTTTTCACCATGACAAGCAATTTCTAGAACTTTATTTTGCTCACCAGATAATTCATGTAGAATCACATCCACTCCATATGTTTTAATTACTCTAACTGTATTAATTAAATGTGATGCTCCCGTTGAATCCATCCCCTTTAAACCATCAAATTCAAAAATCACATATTTGAGATTATTATGCGTTACTATATGGTTTTTTATACTTTCTAATTTTTCAAACGACCAAAATGTCATATTGCCACTTAAACTAACACGTAATACTTTCTTATTGGTCCATAATTTAATATCAGCTTTCGTAGCTAACATTCTAACCGCTACAATTAAAAAGGCGACAAATATACCAGCTTTAACACCTTCAATCAGATCAGTAGTTATAATAGCTAAAAATGTTATTACATATACCACAACTTCCGATTTATCTGTCTTCCAATAAGTTATTATTTCACGTAGATCCATCATCGACAAGGCAGCGCCCAGAAGTATACCAGCTAATGCTGGAACAGGAATCATTTCAACTAAATTAGGGCATAAATACACTACAGAAATTATCGCCAAGGAATGAATAATTGCCGAACGGCGAGTTTTAGCACCTGCAGCAATATTAACTGACGACCGAGCAATAACACCTGTGACAGGAATACCGCCAAATAAAGCAACACCCACATTGGCTAAACCTTGGCCAATTAGCTCTTGGTTTGGATTATGCAAATCTCCTCGACCAATAGCATCAACAGCACTTGAGGATAATAAAGTTTCTAATGAAGCCAACAAAAATACTTCTAAAGCTGTTTCTATTAACGGAGTCCAATCTTTTATAGTACTAAAATCAGGTAATTTGGGTAACGATAAACTATGTGGAATTTCACCAACTAATTGGATATTCTGTATACCAAAAACAACAACTAATATTGTTGGTACTGCAACTGCAATTAACGGTGCTGGGGATTTAGGAAAATATTTGGGTAATACCTTAATTATAACTAATGTAACAATAGCAAAAACAAATGCCATTGGATTCATTTGTGTTATATACGTACCAATATGCCCAATAACATCAATCACCGCATTTTCTGTTGGTGCAGGTAATTGTAGCGCCTTTGGTAATTGACCTATAAAAATGATAAAACCAATACCTGCTGTAAAAGCTGAAATAACCGCTAATGGGACTAGCTTCGCATAGCGACCAAGTCTTAATATGCCAAATAAAAATTGAAGAATCCCACAAATAAACCCAACAATCAATAAACCCGTCACTCCGTAAGTTTGGACACAATTTGCAATTAATACCGCCATCGCAGCTGCCGGACCTGTGACTGCCAATCGTGTTCCACCAAAAATCGCAGCCACAATACCACCAATAATTGCAGAAATAAGCCCAACACCTGGTGCTACACCTGATGCCATTGCTATAGCTAAAGATAATGGAATAGCCACACATGCAACCGTTAAGCCAGCAAAAATATCGTTACTTAAGCCTTTAGGGGTTAACATTGATTTTAATTCATTTTTAAAATACTTTAAATCAAAATATAGCCAAGATTTCATGAAGTTCTCCCATCATTTAAAATATCATCTAAAGAATTAATCCAGCAATTTTGATAACCTACTGAAAAATTACTAATGTTTTTGCTAGTAATTAGTTTACAATGCACCTCTACTGTGCATTTTTTAGTTGCATTACTATGTTCAAACTTTTTGTCGCCAAATATATTTTTATATCCATCCATTTTAAGTTGATAATCAGTATAACTTTCACCTTTAGGATCAATAAAATAAATTAAATAGTGTTCTTGGTGTTTAAGTTTTAACCAGAAAATAAAATCTGGCTTAAATTTGGCAACTATTGAACTTTTATCTATATAC
This sequence comes from uncultured Neisseriaceae bacterium, assembly GCA_903891375.1. Lineage (GTDB taxonomy): Bacteria > Pseudomonadota > Gammaproteobacteria > Burkholderiales > UBA11063 > Aquella. The sequence goes on along the minus strand of CAITEL010000254.1, from coordinate 5,196 downwards.
GGAATATAAATATCATCAATTGCATCAATACGGCTAAACATCCACCACTCAAATTTATCATTTAATTTATCGATAAAATTATCCAACTCAATAACAAATTTTACCTCACTTGGAGTTTTTATTATATGCTTTATGTAATTAATGTTTTCGTTATTCGATAAAATCAAAGGCACATAATAATGCGTACTAATATTTTTAATAACTAAATCATCCAAGGTGACTTCTCGTTGTGCCTGATTATCTAATTCTCTAATTTTAGCTATCATCTCTTGCGGATTATCCTTGTATTCAAGCATAATCTGTGCTTCTCGAGATTTTTTATCGCTGGAATTTTTAACAATATTAATTGCGTCTATTAATTTTGATTGTGTACTAATATTATTAACTGCAATCTTTTTAAAATGTACAATTTCATCCTCTAATCTAGCAAAATTTCTGTATTCAAATAAATTTGAGTTATAAAAAATTATCACGTCATTAAGTAGCACTTCTGGATTATCAATAAATTGCGCATTATCATTTAGATAAAAAGACTCTTGACTATTAATATATTGTCGAAATTTACTAATATCAGCAAGATTAAGTCCTAATTTTGCAATTAATACTATATCACTCATCAGCTCACAATAGCGTTGTAGCATTTGCAAAGACTTTGGATTAATTGCGTATGTCTTTTTATTGTTGGTACTCAATAAATCAAAATAACTTTTACCTAATTTATATTTTGGAATTAATAATAATTTATCTTTAGTATCTGGGTTTATCTCAAAATTATCAAGAATCTCAAACTCTTCTTGCTCGCTAGTTAAACCATCAAATACAGTATTAAGCGCTTCTTTGGAAGTCCCCATAACAAATAAAGTCTCCATGGCACTAATTGCCGTAGCATTATTATCAATAATTAACTTATATTTCGACGATAACTCAATATTCCCACTTAATAAATTAGCTATCCGTTTACGATTGTGTTTGATTGGTTCTAAACGAATACCCCTACCCGTTGACTGCAGAACAAATTTTTTAGCATCTTTACTACCAATATTGATATATATTATCACATTGGGACGATTAGAATCCCATCCTTCATAAAATGAACGAGAACCAAATAACATATTTATTGACGAATCTTTACTATTTAAGCGTGCAAATGCACTCGTATTATCAAAAGTTTTATCATTGATTTGGTAGAGAGCATTATTAACTAAATTATCTTGCAACCATTTACGAGTATCACCGATTTTAATCAATGCAAATGGTTGCTCTGATGTTGGTAACTTAAATACCAGCTCTTTGCCATTGCTAGATATTGCTTTAACCTCTACACTAGTAGCATAACTTGTACTATTAAATACATGCGTTAAAATATCTGCAAATGTTATGGCTTTTAGCAAATTAAAATCTAAATTTAAGTTGCTACTCTCAAATAAACAAGCATCATCTGTTTGGTATTCTTTAACCAAGCTATCAATTACTTGCTTTAATAAGCCACCTGAATACTTGCCTGTGGCAAAATTAGCAATCTGCGTAAACAACATTACTAAGTCAGCTTCAAGCTTTCCGCTAATACCTTCACCAGTTTTATTGTTTACTGAGTTAACAAAGCTAACTAACATCGGATTATGGTATTCTACTAAATCGCTATCTTTTAACGATGATGACACTTTTTTGATATAAGTTAGTACCACTAAGGCTCTGAGTACAATCTTTTTTTGCTCATCTTCAACTAGTTCAGATTGTATTTTAAACTCATCAATTGCTTTTTGTGATAAATAGATATTTTTACCATGTCCATTTTTAATAAAACTACTTAAATTATACTCATAACAAGTAGTTACATGGTCTATATTATCGGTAAAAGTTGCCGAGAAATTAAACAAAAAACCATTCTGTGACATAATATTATAATAAGTTTGACGAATACTATCTGCAGCACCCTTATGTGCCTCATCCAGAATAATATACCACTCCCCATTATTTAGATAATTTTCATAATTAACTTGGTTATCTTTTTCGGCTTCACTAATTAAATCACTGCGATAAGTGTAAACACGTATTTTGTCATGACTAAATAAATCATTACCTAGTGTATCCGCATTGGTACGCAAATTTGCTAACTCTATGTATTCATCACTATGCAAGAGATTATATTGCATAATATGATGTTGTAATTGATTAATTAATTGCTCTTGATGAGCTAAAAATAATATCGGACGCTCGGGGATTAACTTTGCTTTCATTAAGTAATTTAGTAATTGAATTAATTTAACAATAACTAGAGTCTTACCACTACCCGTTGCCATCCATAGGCATAATCGATTAGTAAACTCAGCAAAGCTAACCGTATCTACATCTTCAATTTTACTTCTGGATTTTTGAATTTTTTTTAGCGTAACTGTATAATTATGTTTACGATATAAATCAAAATAACCATCTTTAGTTTTAGTGGTTATATCTAGGTTGTCTATCTGACTATCTAAGGTTTTGTACCAGTCACGCATTTTGTATTTACTCGAGCCAAAGCCTATGTAATATTTATATAAAGTTTTAAGAATTGACTCTATTGCTCGTTGCTGAAAATCAAAGAGTTCTTTATCTCGTGAGAAATCACTAGTACTAAAGTATCGCCACTGAAGTGGTAACTCACTGTAATTAACTGTATTGACTAACTCTTGCAAATATAATTTAGTCATTGTGTTAGCCCCACCAAATTAATGGTTTTATGGTTGCTAACTCAAGATTAGTTAAATCAATGGTTTCATTATCCGTAAAAGTAACCTGCGTTTTAGTAAGTTTGGCAATTTTTTTACCCAATAAATTAGATAAACTCTCAGCAATATCAACATCAGGATAAAGCTTAGTTACGTCAATTTTAACTCGATTATCTTCTATCTTAGTTGTAGTGGTTAGTAATCTCTCATCTGCCATAAATACATAGCTAGAATATGGGTCTTGTTCATCAAATACTTCGTAATCTTTATATTGACAGTTGGCGAGAGTTTCTTCGTATTGCTCAAGCTCGTAGTATTTAAACATTCCGCCAATTTTTACTTCTTGGTTTTTACTAATACCAACTTTATATCCAAATAATACTAACTTCATACGCCCAATATTACCAATTTTTTGCGTTGTTTCATCATAATAAATTGTACTAAAACCCCCACCCATCTCAACACCTAGCCATTTGCGGTTTAGTTTATGAGCTACAGATAATGTAGTACCACTACCAGCGAAGAAATCGCAAACTAGGGAGTTTAAGTTGGATGATGCTTTTATGATTCTCTCTAGTAATTTTTCTGGTTTTTGTGTATCGTAACTTATGCGCTCTGGATCTTTTTGTTGTAAATGACTAATATTTAACCACACATCTGGAGGAGTAATCTTCTCGTCTTCATAATATTTATAAATTTTACCGTTTGCCTTTATTGAATAATAGGTGTTTCCGTTTTCATCCGTACCTCTCTTCATATTGTTACGTTTTGTATTACCTCTAAGCTCACCTATATCATCGGCATGAAAAATATTTAATTCATTTATAGAGTATAAATAAATAGAATCATGTTTATTTGAAAATGAACATTCTTTTCTCCCACCACTTTGGTAATGCCAAATAATCTCATTTCTGAAGTTATTTACTCCGAACACACTATCCATCAACATTCTATTATAATGACTTGCTCGATAATCTAAATGCACATAAATACTACCTTTGTCTGACATTATCGCTTTCGACAAGTTAAGCCTATCCAACATAATCGTACACCACGTGCTATCTTGGTAATTATCATTATAATAAAAGTCACTACCAGTATTAAATGGTGGGTCAATATAAATTAGATCAACCTGTTCTTTATATTTAGGCATAATCGTATTTAAGGCTTGGTAATTATCTGACTTAATCAATACGCCATCACACTCATCATCAAGATTATCAAATAACCATAAAATTTTATATTTCGTATCTTCATCAAAATGTTTAGTATCAAATGGTAGATATTTATATTTACCATCAGCAAACATATCACTAGATTTGCTGATATCTGTAATAACAAAACCCTCAGGTACAATACCTAAATCTTGCCATTCTTTAATTTGGGACTTAATTCCTACATGGTTCGTTAATATCAAGATATCCAAACCTTTGTCAACTAATTTATCTAATGTAATCACGTAATTGGAGTTACGCACAAATTTTGGCTTATTCCAAATCTTAACTAATTCATCTTCAAATTGTGCAATAAAATCAATAATTTTAATCGCAATTTTTTTGAGAATAGTCAATTGTTGCACTCGTGCCTCTGACCAATCATCACTCCCATTCCAGAAGTACTGATAAATCCATAACTTAAATTGTTCAGTTAAAAACGCCTTAGCATCCTTATTAATAAAGTAATCAACTTCGTTTTGTTTTTCAAAAACTGCAAATAGTTTAGTAATGTCTTCATCACTAAGATTAACACGTTGTTCAGACAATTCTTTTAAAATATCATCATTTTTAGTTTTGTTGCCATTACTACTTAGTTTCACTAAAAAATTAATTTGTTTAGCCCCCTCTGGGGTCTTAGTTATATCTTTAAACTGGTAGACTAAGCCATTTTTAGTATTATTTACTTTTTGCTCCAGCTCACTAGCATCAAAATAAAAATCATAACCAATGTGATTAATGGGTAAGCTTTGCCAGAGTTTCTCACTCTTAACATAATACAGCATATTGGTTTTCCAGAATAATGCTACATCTTTGCCATTATATACCCTATCGTAAATTTGATTGTGAAATGGGGTGTGGTTAAAGTAAATACAACCATTTTGGGTAAAATATAAACTAAAAAATTGGTATAATTTATCAAATAATTCTTCACGGAATAAGTGTTGTTTATCTAATGCTTTTTCTATATCATACTTAAGTAGTTTTTCGATTGATTGATAATATTGACTTTTAAACTTCATTAGTTTAATAAAACCACCGATACCATCAACTTCTGCACCGATAAATAAATCTGAGAGTGCTGTGTAAAATTTTAGCTCATGTCTATTCATTTAATTCTTTCTATTCTGTTATTTTAGTATTAATTATTTTTTAAATATAGGCTCAATTTTAACATTATATTAATACTATGCTCATACTCAATTTAATATTAATTTTCTAGCGCCATTATAATCGTATCTTTTAAACGTGTGTAAAACTTTAATTTTTTTAAT
>CAITEL010000253.1 GCA_903891375.1 uncultured Neisseriaceae bacterium | reverse complement strand
CTTCCCAAACCGTAAATTTCTAAATTAATTTCCCAATCAACCTGAGGAATTAAATCATTAGCTCTATCTGGCCATTCAATAAAACAAATACTACCACTGGTAAAGTATTCTTCAAATCCCAATTCATACCATTCGGATGGTTCACTAAATCTATACAAATCAAAATGATATATATATTGATGATTTATTTGATATGGCTCAACTATTGTAAAAGTTGGACTTTTAATACTACCTACAACACCTAAATTGCGTAAAATACTACGCACTAACGTAGTTTTACCCGCACCTAAATCACCATTTAATATTATTATAAAATCAGCACAAATACTCTGGGAAATACATTTGGCCAGAGCATCCGTGTCATCAAGAGTACTTAATAGGTAATGCATTTGTTTATACAATTTAAACTAAAAATAAGGATTAAATACATATTTACGTTAACCATTTAAAAATTCTATTATTAAAATATTTGACATTTAAACTAAAAGTATGGCATAATTAAGGGTGAAAAGATAGCCCACTATACATGGGCTACCAGTTTTGTAGCAGTCTTCATGAGACTATTTGCTACGAGGCTTCTTTCCAATTTGAAGTCGGATCGATATGTCTAAATACAGTCCGACTTTTTTTATTAGAGATATAATCTGCCTCAGTATAACTGAAGACATATGATTTTCCTTATAAAAAGGTTATAAATACATCGCTTCAATTAGACGGTTGTCGCCTAATTAAAGCGACACCGCCTTGCAATACTGCAAAACCACCGTTATTGTATCATATGTAACACTTCAGTATAATTTTTTTAGTTTTCATAATTACATATACACATCACAACTTAAACTTTCAAAATTTACATGTTGTATCTTTTATTTCTTGAAGTTCTTAACCTATTTAAATTTAATTGACTAAATAAATTCTCTTGTCGAGCAATGTGCATTTTTGTTACATTATTTTGTTACATGAAAGCGCATTTGTGGTAAAATTATTTGCTGACCACATTCAAAAATTAAGCGTATTTAAAAATCTGTTTAATGAAAGAAAATATTATGCCTGTTCATATCTTTAGGTTTATTTTTATATTACTAAATTTACTCATTGGATTACATTTATCTGACATCTGGTCTATATACGGATTACAAATTAGTGCTGTAAGTTTTTTGATTCCTATATATGTGCTACTCTTGGGTCTGGCTATTGCGTTATTAGGGTATCGTCAAGGGCTATGGTTATGCATTGAGGCTTTTATTTGTTTTATAGCATGTTTATTATTTTATCTCACTGATATCTCGATAGTTATATTACTGTTGCTAACTTTAGGATTAGGGATAATTAGCCTAATTGCCATAAACCAATATTGGGTGCAAATATTCGTTAAATTGACTGGGAGTTTTTATTTTAAGAACACAATCTGGTATGTATATAGTGTCGTAACCTTTATTGTACTTCTTAATATTATCATGTTGTATAAGTTTAATATAAATACAGCAACAATACGTGAAATAGCAATTAATTCATTAATAATAAACATTGCTATTACCTGCTTACTTTTATACCCTTATAATTGTATTCTCAGAATTATATCAACAAATTCCGATAACAATAACCAACCAAATAATACTAGGGGTAATATTCTGAATAACGTGGTAAAAAACTCTAAAAAAACCAAGAAAACCTCATGACTAATCAATCAAATACCTCATTAAGTTTAGTACT
>CAITEL010000252.1 GCA_903891375.1 uncultured Neisseriaceae bacterium | reverse complement strand
TGACTTACCTGAACCTGTATTAGCACTAATTGCTACATTGTAATTTGTATTTGATTGAAATATATCATAAAATTGGAGTTGCCCACGACGGGATAAAAACATTAATAATGGGTTTCCCGTCCCATTGTGGTCTGCGAATAGGGGCATTAAATTGACCACATTGGTTTGCGTATATAATGCCATCATTTGATAGCGTTTTTGTTCTTTAGTAGCAGTAAAATCATGAAATAACGGTAAGCTACATAATAGAGAGGGAAGCTGTAGATTAGAATTTGTTATTACTTTAAAGCCAAAGGTTTGGTACAAAGATTTTACTTCTTGAAAGGCAGATTCTGATTGACCCAATGGATAATACACATGAATATAGTGACTCATTAACATCAATCCTTCGCCTGTCGATATTACTTGTTGTAGCAACTGATACTCTGCGTGTTTTCTATGAAAAACGTTAAATAGAGCAGTAAATTTTCCCTTTTGAACCTGTAACGAAGTTTTTTGCGCATTTGAATATAACTTGGCATTCTCTTTACCTTGATCTAAAAAAGTTATATTTTGCACAATAAAAAATGGATGGGATATTTGAGCCGCAATATTAAACAAGTTTCCCGTAAAATTAGGACACTGATTAATACTAAACTCTTGGGGATATTGTCCAATCGCAATTGACTTTATACCTACATCATTAATACACATTCCATCCGCTGACACATAAATGTTATTATCTATATCTGCTATTTGTTCACGAATAGACCGTCGATTATCGTAAGTATGCTTATCTATTGGTTTTGATTCAGTACATAATAATTCGCGTAGCAAATTAATAAACTCGGTTGGTAGCATTAATTGGTTTTGTATCGAGCAGTTTTTAAGAACAGAAGCGATGGATTGTTGCAATGACACAATCGCGGATTTGTTTGATTCATCATACAAGCCATCAAACGTAAAAGAAATAACTAGTCTAAAATCTCGCACACCCAGTTTATAGCCTGGCTTGAGCGATTCCTTCAATCCTGCTTGATAAAATTTCACTCGTTCCGTTGCAAGTTTATGTAACAATGGGCTTTTACGTTGGGATTTATAATAATTAAATTTGTCTTCCAACTCAGATGAGGCTAATAATAATACTTGCATACATGTACCATCTGGGATACCTAAATTAAATAAACTTTTTAACTGATCATCTAAATTAATACCTGGAGCCATAAGTGTTGAACAATCAAAGATAAACCCATATGCTCGTGTAGTTTGATAGATATTTGTTTCTGTATCAAACCATTCATAAGGCAATATATCTGCCAAACGATTTGATTCTAACAAATTTGCAAACTCAAATTTACGAGGATTTAGTTTCTTTTTGTTTCTAACTTGACGAGCATAGCTATCTGGTACATCCTGTTTTCTCATTTTTTTAAAGAAGGAATTCATTAGTTCTGGCACATTATCAGCATGGTATTTATTAAGTACGTTACGTAATTGTTCACGCATAATTTATCTCCCTAATTTGCATAAATTGTAGTTGTAGTTTGACTAGTTGGTGGTGTCGGGTTAAATGGTACTGTCTTATTAATTTGCACTGGTTGATTTTTTAGTGCATTAAAAGCAGGGTAATCATTCAATAAGCCATTAGGATTTGTTGGCTTATCTGGTTTGGGTGGTAAACCATAACCACTATCTGACATAACAGTGTTTTTTGACCCCTGTATTAAAGAAATGTTCTTAAGTTTTGAATTAATTTCTAAGGAATTATTTCCGAATAACCAATGTCCTTTGTCAGTTAGCATATATTCGTAACTTTGTCCATGATATATGTTGTCGCTATCAGTATATGGTGTTAACCATACCCGCATCATTGTTGGTTGTGATACTAATGGTGAACCATCTACTGGAATTTGACTATATTTCGTAAAGTTCATTTTTATTGGCGTTGATTTATTATCACTTGAACTAAACCAACTATCATCTTTTGGTAAATCATCTGCATTTTTGTAATCACTAAAAGATTTATCATAGTTAGATGAGACTGATACGCACTTACCATTATCAGGTTCACCACATGGATAAGTGCTCGCACAACCAGTTAAATATAGTAAAATTGAAATAAGTAATATTTGTTTATACATCGATTAATCCTTATTAAGTGGCAATGGTTGGTTATCTAAACTCAGTTCATCATTAATTGGTAGTTTAAACTCAACGCCTTTTTCAAAAACTACTGTAATGTGTCTACCCGCAGAAACTTCAATTGCTGGGGATATTTGTTGCAACATACTCATGTAATATTGAGATAAGGTTGAACCTACTTGTGATAAACCAGTACCTGCACCTGCATAAGCAGCTTGGTCGGGTGCTATCGTTGTTGTTACGCCTCCTAATGGCGTAATTGTCTGGGTTTGACCCATTGCTTGACCAACTGTACCCATGCCTTGCAAAAACCCAGCAAGTGCAGCTTTTGCGGCAACAGAACCAGAATGAGTTATTACCATTCCTTTTATTCCTGCTTTAGAATCTTCCCCAGAGATATATCCATAAACATCTGTATCGATTGCTTGTCCAGATTTTAAAACACAAGATAACTTTGTTAATCTTATTTTTACTCGTTCAGTTGATAAATCACCCCAGCCAGCACCACCAACCATACATGATTTAATATTAGCTTTAAATGAATTAGGTAGTTGAGCTAAATCAGTTAATCTAATTAGTACAGGTGTTGGTGTTGCATTGGCATTTCCTCCAGTATTGGCTGATAATGCACTAATTAATACCCCTTTAATAAAGCTATTGGACGGTATATAAGTTGCTATGTTTTTATTCTCTTCTGCGGGTTGATGATTATTTATGTTTGTAGAACCACTTTCAGAAGATTGGGGCGCCACTCCATCATTTATGTCATCTTCCATTATCAATTTTTGTGGATTTACTTGAGCTTTTACCCCAGATGCTTCAGCTTTTACAGTATTTAGTTGTGCTAGTTTCTGATTTGTTGCAACTGCTTTTGACTCTGCTTCATCAGCAGCCTGTTTATACCCTTGGTTTTCTGATTCTAATTGTGCTATCTTTTCCGCATTCTGTTGATTCACTTTCTGTTGATTTAATTCAAAATTATTTAAATGCTGTTGCATTACCTCAGCAGGATTAGGGGTTTGATTTTTTATTCCAGAAAACGTTGTGTCAACAGTATCTTTTGGGGTCTCTACAGTTGGTTTTGGAGCTGTTGAGTATGTGAGAATTAAGATTACAATCAACGCTATTCCACCACCAATAATAAATTGCTTTCTAAATTTCTGGATTATTGATTTTGAATTAAACTTCTTTGGTTCCATCTTAATCCTCTTTTATCAAAAATACACGTGTAAAATCATTAACTGCTAAACTTGGGTTTTCTATTGCCACCGCTAAAGTTTTTATAGTATAAAATTGTGCCTCAGTTAATAGAATTTTTGTTTTTGAGGTATTTTTAAGCAATAGTACGTAACCAGTTAAATTATCATCGTTATACTTAGTTAATAAAACCGAGTCTAAATTTTGGTATGTTGTTATTGCTTGATTGATTTCACTCACATTATAACGACGGGTGCGACGTTTAAATAATGTCAGCAATGGATGGAAATGTGTTAAACTTCACCCTATTCTAATTGCTGATTATTTATGAGGGTTAACCAATGGCGACTATTATTCAAAAATCTGAAACTGAAATTATGAT
>CAITEL010000251.1 GCA_903891375.1 uncultured Neisseriaceae bacterium | reverse complement strand
GGCTGGATACCAGCCTTCGCTGGTATGACAGTGTCGCAGCAAGCTGCGAGGAATTATACCCAAAGAGATTAAATATTTTTTCCCATTTAATTCTCCATGAAATTTTGTGAAACCAATGCTATTAGCTATTTGTGTACATGTTCCAGAAAATTTTTGCGCAATATCAATACTATATATTTGATTAGTAGTCGAATTAATATATTTAACACTTTCTAAAACAACATCACTTAAAATATAAGTACTACTTTCTACATTACTATGCAGAGAACTCGATGAATCTGTATTTTTCACAGCAACAGAAGTACAAAAAAAACTTGATAAGTTATCATAGAAAAGGATATACTTAGCACTGGCACAAATTGAAGTTTTTGATGAGCGACACGCATATAGCATATTGATTATTTATTTTATCGTGACGCCATATTGTAATAACATTAATAAATTTAACATCTTATCCAACAATAGCACCTTTAAATTTAGATTAATTTTATCTTTATCTACAATGATTATTTGATTAGCTAGCTCTGGCTTATTTAATTTTAATAACACTACTTTTAAATGTTTTGCCACATCTGGTGATTGACCCATTTGATAACTACTACTTAAATACGCATACGCAGTTTGGTAATCACCTTTTTTGTAATATATCCATCCTAAAGTATCGAGAATATTTTCATCATTTATGTTAATTGAGGCGGCTTTTTTTGCATACTTTAATGCTTGAGCGTAATCATGGGTATTATCCGCATATGTAAAAGCAATATCATTATAACCATACGCCGATTCTGGCGACATCTTTATATATCTTTTATATAACATGATAGCTTCTTGAGTATGATTTGACAAAGCAGCCACTGATGCATACAAATATACATAATCCGCATTGTTTCTATATTGTTTATATGAAGATTTCAACAATAAATATGCGGTAGCATAATCAGATAAGGACATATAATATTTTGTTTTAAATAATAAAGCATCAATTCCCGTTAGATTTCTATTTGTTACAATCTGAGATAAAACACCGTCTAACTTAACACTAGCGTTTAGCTCATGATAATCATATATCGCTAAAACATTAGCAACATTTTCCAAATAAACGTTTCCTGAAATTTGTACGTAGTTCGTAGCTGCCATGCCATAATTATTTTGAGTGTCATAAATTAAACCAATAAGCATTTTCACCATATTATTGATTGTTGGGTTATCTGTATTTACTTTTGTTAAAAATATTAAGGCCTCAGTATATTTTTTTTCTTTAGTATATATTAAACCTAAATTTAATATAGCGTTACTAGAGTTGCCTAATTTTAATTGAGCTTGTAAATATGACTCCGCCACATTAGCCTGATTATTATTCAATAAAGCTCCCACGTATATATTTTGAATTACAGGGCTCGTTACCGTTGTACCACTAATCATTGGTTTAACTACATCTATTACCGTTGTATAGTTACCGCTATTTGATAGTATACTTGTATCCCAAAATAATGGAATTTGCCATGTTGAGTATACAGCGTTTATATATGCAAGATTATGTTTCAAATCATCTTTATTGTTGGTAATAGAATAACACACCGAAGCTAAAAGATATGCCTCTGGAACATTCGAATATTTATCTGTAGTATATTTAGCAAATTCATTTAATATATTGCTACTAACATCAGGTATAGTGTAAAGCGTTAAAGTAGAGCTTAAAAATAAAAGAATTTGACGCTGTTGTTCTAAATCCTTGTTTTTTAATACTTCATTTAATGTGGTTTCAGCCTGATTTAAATTG
>CAITEL010000250.1 GCA_903891375.1 uncultured Neisseriaceae bacterium | reverse complement strand
CAACATTTATTGTTATTTTTGTTGTTTCTAAATTATTTTCTTTATCTACGATGGTTTCATTAGAGTTTGCTACGTTATCCATTGCGACATCGCCGATTATGGTTATGTATATTGTAAATCAAAATCAAAGTTCTGGGCAGGTTACTGAGAGAATATTACATCTTAGTGCGATTAATTCAATTATTGCTATTTTTCTATTTAAATTAGTATTTGGTTTGTTAGTCTTTCAACAATCTGGTAATATATGGCAGGCCACTTGGGCAAGTATCCTTATGGTTATATTTTCAATTATTCTTGGGGCTATTTTTGCGATATCTTTGTCATTTATTATGAGTAAAATTAATATTATTGCATATGATAGAACTGTAGCTTTTGCTATATTTGTAATTTCTTTGGTCGTTGTGTCAGTTGCTTGTAATCTATCCCCGTTTATATCAGTGCTAGTTTTTAGTGTTTTTTTACGGCATAAGCGTGTAGCCATTGGTAAAACGCAACGAAATTTTGGTGCTTTGGGTGAATTGTTGACAGTTATACTATTTGTTTTTATTCCTTCAGTATTACATTTTGGAGATAATACACTTACGTTATGGGTATCAATCACTTTAATTTTGGCAAGGATTCTAACTAAGGTAATAGTCGTTGGTTTGTGTAGTAAATTTGATGGTTTATCGTGGTCAAAAAGTTTTCTTGTCGGGTTAGCTTTGACTCCAATTTCAGTTTTTTCTATTTTAATACTAGAACCAAGTAAGTATGTGGGTATTTCAATTTTTACTCAGCTGTCGTCATTATCTGTAATGTTATTATTATTAGAAATTCTATCGCCAATAGTTACCCAGTATGCACTAGATAAGGCAAAAGAAAACCTCGTATAAGGGAGAGTATCTAAAATGAGTTTAGGACCTTTTAAGCAATCAGAAGCTTATACCTTCGGTGTGGAATTAGAGTTACAATTAATTAATTTAAGTAATTTCAATTTATCAGCATCGAGCCCAGATTTAATTTATCAGTTAAATAAAAGTAATTTCCCAGGTGTTTATACGCCAGAAATGACTGAAAGCATGATTGAAATATGTACTCATGTGCATAAAAAATATTCAGATATGTTGGCACAAATGTATGCAATGCGTGATGCACTTATAAAAGCGTGTGATAAGCTTAATATTGGTATTTGTGGTGGTGGAACACATCCATTTCAATTTTGGTCAGAACAAAAAATCTTTGATAAAGAGCGGTTTAACGATCTATCATCTCGATATGGATATTTAGCTAAGCAATTTACTATTTTTGGGCAACATATTCATATAGGTTGTACTTCTGGTAATAGGGCATTATTTTTACTCCATGCATTAAATAGATTTTTACCACATTTTATCGCATTGTCGGCATCTTCACCGTTTATACAACGAAATGAAACCTATTTTAATTCAGCGCGACTGAACTCAGTTTTTGCCTTTCCAATGAGTGGGCATGCCCCATTTATACTTGATTGGGAAGAATTTGATCATGAATATTTTGTAAAAATGCAAAAAACAGGCACGATTAAAAGTATTAAAGATTTTTATTGGGATTTAAGGCCCAAGCCTGAGTATGGCACAGTAGAATTGAGGGTGTGTGACACCCCATTAACAGTAACAAAAGCCACAGTTCTAGCAGCATATCTGCAAGCATTATGTAGTTACATTATGGAAGATGGTGCATATATACCAGAAGAAAATGATTATTTGGTTTATAATCATAATAGATTTCAAGTGTGCAGATTTGGAATGGATGCCGAGATTATTCATCCTAAAACCTATGATCCGATATCAATTCGTGAAGATATTTTATCGATGGTTGAGAAGATAAAGCCACATACAGATAAGTTTGAATCAGCAGGCGCAATGGAGTTACTTAAAAAATATGTTTTTGAAGATAATGACGCTACGTTCTTGCGTAAGCAATTATTTAAAGGTTGTAGCCAAGAGTACGTGGTGTATGAAGCAATTAATTGTTTTTATAACTGATTTTATTGTGTTAGGGGTGGGTGCAATTAAAACTCGTGGGTAATTGGTGGTGTTGTCATACCTGCGAAAACAGGTATCAATTTTAAAATTTTTAGCTAGATTCCTGCCTACGCAGGAATGACAACAACCCTCAATAAATATACGTTCCACGAGTTTTAATTGCACCCGTTAGGGGTTAAGTTGAAACATAAGTGTTGATATGCCTAGCTATACTTAGCACGGGCACAAATTGAGGTTTTTGATGAGCGACGCCGTGTACTTTAGTACATCAGGCCCGAATTCAGACACGAACTGCAAAATAAAATGTTAAAATGACAGATTATTTTGTGAGATTATTATGAGAAGATTAAAGCTCGAAGATAGGATACGGTTAGAAACTTTATTAAAGTTGCCAATGAGTGAAATGTTTGGAGTGATGTGTATAAGTAAGAAATTACCTAAAATAGCTGAACTGCTGAATGTTAGCCCATCTACCATACATAGAGAGGTTAAAAATAGGGGTTTTACTTATGATAATTACGATGCAAATAAAGCTCACAAACATTCAATAAAAAAAATATCTTTGGGTAATACCCACTTTATATACAACGAAGAACAAAAACAACTAATTTTATCAAGCATAAAAACGTATAGTGAAACGAAAAATTGGTCACCAAATGCTTTACTATTACGCTTTAAAATTGAATTACCCTCAACGGTTAAATTACCAAGCCTTGAAACGATTTACCAATGGGTATACGAAGATGGTGTAAGTGGTCTTCGTACCTTACACTTAAGTGAGGTGTGAAATAAATTTGTGGTAATTTTTCTAAATCACCACAAATTAAACTATGTAACTTAAGAAGGTGTGCACGTTATTATTGTGTGATTTTTGAT
>CAITEL010000249.1 GCA_903891375.1 uncultured Neisseriaceae bacterium | reverse complement strand
ATCAAAAATCACACAATAATAACGTGCACACCTTCTTAAGTTACATAGTTTAATTTGTGGTGATTTAGAAAAATTACCACAAATTTATTTCACACCTCACTTAAGTGTAAGGTACGAAGGTGTAGGAAGTATGAATAATTACAATACTTAATTGTAGAGTAACATGGACAAATTTATTGTTGTTTTTTACGTTTTCTATTAATTCTGGTGTACTTATATCCAACATAAATTCCAAACTCGTGCTTTGATTCAGTTTCAACAATTTCCATATCATCATCATTTGGCAAAATAAGTTTTCCGATTAAATTACCAGCTTTTTCTAATAAAGTTTTTTGCTCAGATTCATTCTCAGGGGTTTTAACCACATCCATGAGTCCACGTCTAATTTCTCTAACTTTTGTGAATGTATCTATTATGGCAAGTGTTGTTTCTGTAGCTTTTGAGCTTTTCAATATTGTTGCCAACATATATAATCCACGTTCAGAGAATGCAACTGGTAATTTTACTTTACCACCTTTTATTGAAGTCGAAAATTTCGTCTTCAATGGTTCCCATTCATCTGTTGTTAATTCAATCAAATATCCATCAGGGAACTTATCGGGATTATTCCTAACTGCTTCATTAATTCTCTTGGTTTCTAACCCATATAATTTGGCAACATCGCTGTCGACAATAACTTTTTGTCCACGTAAGTCAATTATTTTATTTTCCACTATATTTTCTATTTTTACAATATCCATTTTTTACTCCAATCCGGCTATTTTGTATAACTATTAATAACTACAACGATCACGGCAGTTAATAACTTTACCATCCATTTTTACTTTTTCTTTCAATTAGGTCTAGACTATTCATAAGATCTTCGTTATTAAGTGACCTTATTAATTGCAAACTAATTCTTATAATTTCTGATTTACTTACTACTTCCCCACGTTGGAGAAATTTTTTAATAGTCGTATTAATTATATCAACTTCTATTTGTGTTACTGAGAATGTTTGGTTGGTTACTGATATTTCTCTTTTATTTTTACCTGCAATGCGATCAATTCCAAGTGCCTTGTCAGCATTTTCGACCAAGATGTCTGCCTGTGTTTTAACATGATTATTAATTGATGTCTTAGGTGATTTAACAGAATTTTTAATTAGATCGTTTAGATTATTTTTCATAAAAATACCCTTTATTAAATAGTCTACATAGCCTATGTTATATACTTAGACTACGTAAAATGTGGTTAAACAAATAGTCCTAGTAGGCTACTTATAAACAGCTGGCTACTTAGGCTACGTAAACTACATAGCCTATTATTTTTAGTACACAAGCTCAACTATTTCATCAGCAAAAATTGATAATTCATTTTTTGCTTTCTGATTACTAGATACATATGCTGTGCTACCACTTAGTGCTACTTCACCATAAATAGATCTATTATTGATTCGTGAGGTTAATAATTCTATCGACTCTTCATTTTTACAAAAATCTATAATGCTACCAGATAGCCTTTTATTTGGCTCACACATATTTGGAATTATTTTTGTTATGAGTTTTTCATTTGTGTTTGTAGCTGCGTTAATTAAATTTATTATGCCATCAATTGCCCATAAGTCAGTTGAACTTGGTTTAATTGGCACAATTGCTAAATCAGATACAAGTAAAGCTGATGCATTAAATCCAGCTTCAGTGCTTGGAGGGCAGTCAACAATTATTAAATCGTAATCATTTATAAGTGTTGCGATTGTCCGATGGGCTTTGTTTCCTGCATGAGCTAGGCTAATTACTGAGCATGGGAATTGATTATCTTCTGGAGCACATGAAGCCCACTTTGTTGCACTAGCTTGGGCATCTCCATCAATCACTAGTACTTTCTTTTTATGTCTCATTGCCATAGTAGCTGCTAGGTTCATGGCTATGGTAGTTTTCCCACAGCCCCCTTTTTGATTAATGACTGATATTATTTTTGCGGTCATACCTGCTCCTTAAATTATGAGTAAAGTATACTTATTGTTAGTGATGTATTATAACATAGCCTAAATAGATTATGTGTACTATTTAGGCTATGTGCTTAAAATAGCCTACGTAGGCTATTAATTAATTTGTATAAATAGGTATAGCTACTTACGAAACAATGCATTACGTTTAGCATTCTCATTAGATTTAGCATAAAACTGTGCAGTCACACTAATATTACTATGACCAAGTAAATCCTTAATTGTTGCAAGATTAATATCTTTATCAACAAGATTGCGTGCAAATGTATGTCTAAAAATATGTAGCCCACGATGTGAAGCTCCAGCTTTAGCAAGGACATTATTAATTACAACAAAAAGCATACTAGCATTACATTGATTGCCATGAGTAGATGTAAAAATATAGTTATTATTTGTAGGATGTGTTTTAAGCCATTCAAGATTACTAGCAATTAATTTATATTGTAAATAAGCATATCGTTCCTTATTACCTTTACCAGTTATCAGGATAGAATAAAGTATGCCGTGTGTTTCATCGTTGAACTCTGTAACGTCTGACCATTTAATATTTATTAATTCAGAAATACGTAAACCCGCAAATAGTAATATTTTAATAATTAATGAATTTCGTTGGGCTAAAAATGAGTTTGTAGCATCTAGTTTGTCTATGTGGTTTAGTATTAGTATTTGTTCGTTTTGTGTAAATGATTCTTTTTCTTTTTGCTCAGTTTTGATTTTCATGCCATTTATATTAATTTTTATGAATCCATATTTTTTGATGTCATAATCAGCAATAAAAAATAAAAAGTTCTTTATTATGGTAAAATGTAATTTTTGCGATGATTTACTTAATTTGTTAGATAAAGTAATTAGATAATTATTCAAAAAATATTTAGTGAAATCATTTATATTTAATGATTCATTTTCAGCT
>CAITEL010000248.1 GCA_903891375.1 uncultured Neisseriaceae bacterium | reverse complement strand
GCAACAGGACGGTCTGATTATCCAAACCAAGTAAATAATGTATTAGGATTTCCATTCATATTCCGAGCGTCTAATTTTATTATTTTGTTTAATAATATTTTGCCATGATTGAGATAGGTTTTTATAATATGGTACTTTATTAGTATTGTGATAGTAATCAGTCTCTAAGCTCTTATTTAATTTTATAAAATTTAGGGCTTCAATGAATTCTTTGCCTTCATTTAAGTTCGACTTAAAAATAAATGTATCCAGTATTGGTAATAAGCATTTTCTGTGTGCATGTGAATATAGTGAGCGCATTTTGATATTGACTTGATTTTGATACCATTTATTACCGCCATGCTTCATCTCATCAATTATATCCTTTAGCGTTTCTTTGCTAACTTTAGGGTAGATTGCTTTTTCAATAATTTCTGTTGGATTATTTAATGCAGTGTCGGCTAAAGTACATAAAATATCAAATTTACCATTTACTTTATGTATTTCGTTAAGAATAGTGTTATCTACAGATTTTTCAGCAGTTAATCTAAGATTACGCATTAACCTAGTAAAAAGATCGGCTAATTCATCAGATAAGATTTGAGAACGAATATAAAAAAAGCAAGTTAATGTGGAGTATCTTGAAACTGGAACAAATTCTAATATATTGGATGGCGAGGCAGCCATAATGCGTTGATAATATTTTAAAATAACTTTCCTTGAAATGTCATTAAATAATTTGTCATTTATTTTGTTAGAATATCTACGAATGTAGTTAAGTCTATCAATTTCAATCTCAACATTTTTTAACTTTATTCCAGAAATATGAGTTTTTAATTTACGGAAATCAATTGTGGTAGTGTTTTGGTCGTTGTTATCTTCTGTAATGTGATTATCATTATTAACATTTTTTAATAAAAACTCATCATATAACTTTAAGGTGTCTGGACTTAATTCATTAATAATATTAGCAAAAAATTGTTTTTCGAAAGTGGATACTGCTGAAGCAATATATCGATCAATTCTATCTGGGGTAAATGGTTCTAATTTTTTATCATCTAAAAATTGATATGCTAGTTCTCTATATTGTGATGTGTTATAGACTGCGTCTTTAGATTGTTCGACTAACCAATTTATTAATGTTTTAGCATCATTTAATGTCGCACTTCGGTAACCTAAATAATTACGAATTTTACTTTTAAATCTTGATAAAGTTCTTTCTGGTATTTGGTTTAGACTAAATGCATCAAGCCCTATACTTAGTTGATGCTTTATATACAGAATTTTATTATTATCAATGATATCATTGCTTGTAGGATAACGTTTTTCATGTTGGTAGAATTTCAGCATAATAGTAAATGCCACCTGATTCTTATCTGTACTGTTTTCTTTGATAAAATTTAAATCTTCTGGTTCTAAAATGTATAACTCTTTTAATTGATCGCAGTTCATGGGCATATAATTTTATTACTCATTTGTATTACTCAACAACCGTTTAGCATAATTCTCTTTGGCTAAAGTTATTGCCTGTTTTAATTTATTTTGAAATACCTCTTTTGCTGGTAATTCTGTAATGTATTGTGCAACATGAATTCCAGTTTTATCCAGCTCAAGTAGTTCAATATCTTCCTGATCTTTATCACTACATATGATTATACCAAGTGGTTGTTCTTCGCCTAGTTTACGTTCATATTTATTTAACCATTTTAAATACCACTCCATTTGCCCAATATGTTCTGGCTGGAATGACGATAGCTTTAATTCTACCGCAATCAATCTCCGCATTCCACGATGGAAAAATAACAGATCTAAATACCGATCATTTTTTTCTGTACTCATTCTTTTTTGGCGAGCAACAAAGCAAAAATCACTACCAAATTCTTGGATAAATGCTTGTAACTCATCCAGTATTGCTTGCTCTAAATCAAATTCAGTAGAAATATTTTTAGAATTTAGGAAACTCAAGACATATGGGTCTTGCAAGTATAATGCAGGATTTCCAACCTTTCCTTGTTTTAATTTAACTAATTCAGATTTTATAATTTCCTCTGGTTGTTTAGCAATTGCAGTTCTTTCATAAAACATACTATCAATTTTTTGTTTTAATACTCGGACTCCCCATTTTTCTAGACAACACATTTCAATATAAAACTCACGTTTAAGCTCATCATTAATAGACATCACTTTGATAATATGCGACCATGACAATTGGTGTGACAGTGTAACACCAATTTCTTCTGGAAAAATTCTGGAGAATTTAAGCATCCTAAATATATTAGGTCTATCAAACCCACTACCGTATAATTCAGTTAATGTTACTGCCATTTTTGCAATTACGTGTTCTCCATATTCTGCTCGTTTCTCTCCCAATATTTCCTTGTTGATTGTGTTACCAACGTTCCAATATAATGTGACCATTACTGAGTTTGTATGTATTGTAACTTTGGCTTTAGCATTTTCAATGAGTTGAATAACTGTAGTAATTAATTTATGTACTTGTGTATCTTCTAGTGCAGTTGAAGTTGCAATAATTTGCTTGGATGAACTCATAATAACCTTTATAAAAAAGTTCCTATTTCACCTGATGTCGGTAATTTATAATTATAACCTTGTAAAATATCCGTCATTATACATGATTTTTTAAGCCAATAATATATTTTTTCATCACACCGATTAAAATTCGGAACATAGTGTAAAAATTACACCTTGATTTTAAAAATTCCTTATGCTATAATAACATCTCTTTTTTTTATTACTTTTAAGGTTCTTATGCACAAAAAATTTGGTACTTTAGTTCTTACTACTATACTTTCATTAACTATCAACGGATGTGTTGGAAATAACAATACAACGAATCAATCAGCCAACCAAAATAGTCAAATTAATTCATTAAATGAACAAAATAGTTACTTGGCAAAACCAACCGGAAATTATGGTGTAGGTTTCCAAGATTTTCATTTTCAGGATAATAATCGTTGCCCTGATATATTTTACAAATCTAAAGTAAATGAAAGCGATTTTAGTTCAGAAAATATCAATTACTGTCGAGAGATTATGGTTAGAATCTATTATCCAAGTGATACACCAATAGAAGTAAATTCACCGTATTATTATCCTCAAATTTTATATACTGAGGATTTCTTTAAAAAGATTGTGGCATATATAAGCCCACAAACAAAGCTAAATTTTACTAATTTCGAATTAACCAAAAGTTATACCGAAAACAATGCTAATTTTGTAAAAAGCAAATTTCCGGTAATTATCTTTAGCCCTGGGAGTCAAAACTCAGTTCAGGATTACGAAAACACGATAGTTGACCTAGTTAGCCATGGATATGTGGTTATTGGTGTTAATAGCCTTTTCCTCAGTGGGTATACGGAACTACCAAATCATCATATTATTGAATATGCAGGTAATGACGATACCGAATTTACACAACGTAGCAAAGATATTGAATACATTTATAACCAAATTAATTATATAAATTCTAAATTAGGTAATGTATTTGATACCAGCAAAATAGGCATGATGGGACATTCAGATGGAGCTAATGGAATAGCACAAGTTTTATCAACCGATAGTCTATACAAAGTAAGTGCGGCTATTGCAATGGATACAGACGTTAAACCAAATTATGAATCATTTAGTATACCATTTATGCATATGTTATCTGGGACACGATATTGGACAGGTAAATACGGAGCACCAAGTGGTAGGATTGACTACACACCACAATATATAATAGCCAAAAATAATTATCTAGTTGGTATCGTACCTACAGTAGATGAATTAATTAATCCTTCCCAACATGGTCCATTCTATACAACTCACGGTAGTTTTACGAATGATGAAACATTACAATATTTGGATGTATATCAAACTATGCAACCAATGTATGATGCATTAAACAAAATAATTTTTGATGGTAACAATGTTGGTCCAGAATGGGGTACTGGTAATGGTTTTAAGGTAACTAATAATATAAATACATATGTTCGTGCATTTTTTGATAATTACTTAAAAAATAAATATAAACCACCATTTGACAACACAAATAAATGTAATCCAATAACTAGTGATACAATTGTTGTATGTGGATCAACTATATTTCCATCAAAATTAAAATAACTTTTTTATTGTGAATTTTATGTACAAAATTTTCTCATCCTATTTTTTTGCCTTTACTGTTTTATTGGTAACAGGTTGTGTAGGAAGCAATAACCAACCAATAAGTCAAATGATAAATACCAGTTCTTACGCAAATAAAGTATCAACTGTATCACCTGAATTAAACAACATTTTATACGGCTTTGTAGAAAGCTATGCTAAAAATAACTATTTTTCTGCAATTTCATCTACAGTTAGATGTGGTAATAATCAAGTGAGTGGAGTTGCAGGAACTTTTGAATCAGACGGTAGCACACTAATTGATACAAATAGTTTATTTCAAATTGGTAGCACCTCCAAATCGTTTACTTCTGTAGTGATATTACAATTAGCAGATAATCCAAAGTATAATTTTAGCCTTAATGACACCATCGGAAAATGGTTTAGAAATTTAGATGGTTCCCCAGAATATCCACAATGGCAAAATGTAACAGTTATTCAATTATTGAATATGTCAAGCGGTATACCAGATTATGTAAATGATACCTTTGAGGTAATTGAAAAATCATTACTTAATCCTAACTATTATTTTCCACCCAATGAATTAGTGGCTACAGTTGAAAGTATGCCAATATTATTTGCACCGGGGCAAGGGTTTCATTATTCAAATACAAATTATATATTGTTAGGGATGTTAATACAAAAAATCACGGGGAACTCACCTATAACTGAAATAAAAAATCGAATATTTGAAAAATTAAATTTAACCCATACATATTTTCCAGAAAATTTACCATCAACGGTAGTTCCTGTGAATCAAATGACAAATGGATATGTATATTTTAATTTCTTTCCAGATCCGCTCAAATACTTAAATGGATTTTATAATCGTACGTGGAGTTCACTTTCGTTAGAGTATACTGCAGGAGGAATAATTTCCACACCTAAGGATTTAACCACTTATACTCAGGCTTTGTATAATCCTGGATTTCTTTTAACTAAAAATGAAATTGAGACTTTAACAACAAAATATATGATAGCACAAAGTCCAACCTCAGGATTTCCAAATGGAGGTCAGCCAATTTCCGAGGTTAGTCAAAGTATTCCTGTTGGCTATGGCTTAGGAATATTTAGCATATACGAGCCTGAACCATTGGGGTCATATTATATGTATAATGGTGCTACACTGGGATTTGGTTCCTACTATGCTTATTATCCTAAAAATAATATGTATACTATATTTATGATCAATAATGGTGTAAATGTAAACAACCATACTCAAATATATCAAGAGTTGGTAAATTCAATTAAGCAATATACAGTTGCTACCCAATGCGGAAAATAATTCATATCTTTAATTCTATTGGAGTTCTTCAAATTATTAGAATTCCAATAGATATTTAACTTACGTGGCGTGTGGTGACACGAACCGTAAGATACCGCCAGAGTGCGGTGTTAACTTCTGATACACAACTTAAATTATATGACGGGGAAATCGATAAGGAGCAATCAGATATAGAACATGGGGAAGTTACTGTCACGGTTCAATAATTTTAGGTTCTTTGGCATACAATATAATTTTTTAATGATAACCACCTTGTATACTCAAACAGATTTAAACCAATGGAATAGTTTGTGTATTTTGCTGTGTGACCACCATACATAAAATGCAATTTAACCAATCAGTGGTTTGAATCTGTGTGAGTATAAGTTAAGGCGCTACTTTGGTCTCACTAATAAAGTTGATGGTAACTTAAGACCATGATACCCATATAGAGCCAAAGCATTATGCGTCTGTTAATAATGGTTTTTTCTGCATATACGAGGTAACCACCATCATGCAAAATACCAACTACCTGACAACCAATAAAACCAACAAATATAAGACATTACGGATAACAAACTTATAATAACGTACTTAGCCATCTTAAATTGTGCACCAAGCACGGCCAATCCAATATAGAAGGTAAATATTGCTGTATCAAAACGAAAGGAATTCCACAAAGTTCCTGATAAATATCCTGGTATTATAGATAATGTATTGAGTATAGCTTCTTTGATTAATTTAGCTTTTAACAATATAAAAGTAATTATAAATAATGTAATTACAAATATACTTGAGTCATAAATTTGAGCAGTTGAAAATATGGTTGCAGTATTGTCAAAAATTTGTC
>CAITEL010000247.1 GCA_903891375.1 uncultured Neisseriaceae bacterium | reverse complement strand
TCTCAGTAGATAAAATTAAAGAATTAGTAGAAAAGTATGGAAATGCAGCCTATAATGCAATTTTAGCTGGTTTTGATGGCATTGAAATACATGGAGCTAATGGATATTTGATAGACCAATTTTTACATTATTGTAGCAATAAAAGAATTGATGAATATGGAGAAACTCCCGAAAACATGTCACGGTTTTGTTTGGAAGTTGTTAAAGAATGTGGTAAACGCATTGGTTTTGATAGAGTAGGATTAAGATTATCACCGGGAGGTCATTTGAATAATATAGTAACTTCGCAAAAAGATTATCAAGTATTTAAATATTTATTAAATAAATTAAATTCATATAACATAGCATATGTTCATACTGGAGCATTTGATGATACAATTATATATTCAGAACTTGGTAATTGCAATATGACAGCTTTTATGAAAAAATATTATTTAGGTAATTTAGTTGCTTCTGGTAATTATAATGAAGAAACAGCCACAAAAGGAATAAACACTAAAAAGTTTGATTTAATTGCATTTGGAAGACATTTTATATCTAATTTTGATTTAATTGATAGGTTAAAACACAAAAAGAGTTTAACCCCTTACTCCCCGAACTTCTTGAATAATCCAATCTATTAGTTATTAATTTGTATAATTTATAACTAATCAAAAATCAACTCGTCTTTTTGGCGAGCTATAACCATTCAATATAGTAAAAATCAATAACTTAGATTAAAAAATAATTCACTAACTCGCCAAATGGGCGAGCATCCTCTACCCTATAATCTTTTAAAATACTCCCTATACAAATTAATTTTAAGGGAGTTTTAATTTTGCAAAAAAAATATATAAACTATCTTCTTGTAACTACATTATCATCATTAATTGTTGCGTGTGGTACAGGTGGTTCATCAGGTAATTCTGGAGGTGGAGGTAATCCAACGCCAAGTTCCAGCATTAACGCACTAACTTCAATTGATTCAATGTTAAATACACAATATACAGCTAACTGTATTTATAAATATGGCAATGAAGTTATTTTAGTTAATGGGGACAATAGTGGTACAGGTGCAGGTATTGATATAACTACAGATAATATCACAAAACAAACAGGACTGCCTAAAATAAATATTGCAATTGGCGATGCTTGTTTACCTAATTTTTATCAATTAACTTGGATTAATACTAAAACTCCAACTACGCTTAATGTGTTTGATCCAATGACGCAAAAAACAAATATTATTGATTTAAGCCAAACAGGTCTCGCTGGTTCAAGCATAACAGCTACGTCATTCGATTGGGATTCAGCATCAAATAGCGTATTTGCCAATAATACATTTTTAAATAATGGATATTTTGGGTTTTCTTCATTTAATTTAACTCCCCCAATAGTAGCATATCAAAACTTAGATAATTCGACATATTATCGTCAAGGAACACCTGTTTTATACGGATTTTGGGGTTTGGGTTCAGAATTTTCACAAATGTATCCTGCTAATACAATAACTAATTCACCAGCATTATTTGTAATTGATACAGTTGTAGGACATGGAAACCCGATACAACAGCAAGTAAATACAATAACTGATATTAATAACCAAGTAATTCCAGCTATGGCAACTGCATGGGATATAACAAATGTTGGCACAGATATGCTAATTACAACAGGAGCAGTTCAACCACTGTTTTATCGTTGCAGTCGTTCAACATCCATCCAAAATAATTTTACTTGTTCTAAAACATATACAGATAGTTCTTTATTATCAAAATATCGTATTTTACGATTATTGGGTGGAACTAGCACTACGTTGTATTTTGTGGGAATTAATCTGACTAAAAACACGATAGATATTTTTTCAATGGCTTTATAAAATGTTAAATAAAAAAATAACATATAGATTGATAGTGTTTATATTAGTTGGAGCGGTATCTTTTGGTTGCAGTAGCACACCAGTAATGTTCACGCCAAAAGCACTATCTACCCAAGTTATAAATGAGCAATATTATTATTGTGAAAGTTGCAATATACCAACTGAGTTGGTGTATCAGGATGATTATCAACCACTAGAGCCAGAAATTACCCATACTCCTGTAATAAAACCAATTATTACATCTCGAACAATTAAACCTAGACACAATATTTCGAGAATAAAACATAAAGTACATAAAAAACCCGTACGTAAACAACATAAACCAAAACAATGTATTGAATGGAGATAAAACATTATGCAAAAATTACTTACTACACTACTAATTGCTTCGGCTTTCATTCCTGTATTCGCTTTTGCAGCAACAGGTAATCAGGATTTTGCTCCAATAGTTACTCAATTAACTGCATATTTAACTGGATCATTAGGTTCAGTTTTTATTTTTCTGGGATTTTTGGGGGCATGTGCTGCCGTTGCAGGCTTTGCTTCAATGAAAGTTATGTTCCCTGTGCTAGGATTATCGCTAGCTCTAAAGTTTGGACCGCAGATTATTACAGCAATATTTGGAGCTACTGGAGATAGTCCAATAGCTATGTTAAAAAATCATGTTTATATAATTGATATCTTTATTTTATTTGCTGCGGTTGTCGTTTTTGCAATAGGTTTTGTTAAATACAAAAACAAAAAAGAAAAAGATACTCAGCATCATTTAAAAAATTTACAAAGTGCAAAAGGTAGCTTTAACCCAAATAATGAGGGCGTGAAATGAAATGCTTATTTATACCAAGAGAAATAAATAAATCATACTTCTTATTATGGCAACGTGATGAAATAGTATTTTTGATGTTGCCATTCAGTATATTTTTACTTTTTCAAAATTTTATTGGGTTTATTTTAACGCTGGTGGTAATTATTATAAATGCAATGATTTTACAAAAAATAAGAGTGGATAAGCCAAGGGGATATATTTTACATTTAGTTTATTATCATTTACCCCGTAGTAAAAAAAGTTCACTATTAACAAGAGATGGTGCTTTCCCAGTATCAACCATTAGACATGTAGCAGGTTAACCATGGATAGATTTAATTTTGACCAACAATTCAATTCATTAGAGCGTAATTATGCATTATTTAAACGCTTATTATCATTGTCCATATTAGCCAATGCATT
>CAITEL010000246.1 GCA_903891375.1 uncultured Neisseriaceae bacterium | reverse complement strand
CCAGTTTCTTTACAATCAAACTGATTGTATGTTTCATGTGGAACATTAAATGGTTCATAGTTCCAGTTAAGTTCTTTACGCACTAGCGACAGCTCAGTATTTCCAAGTGGAGATCCATGAGATTCTTCTTTCCCCGCTTTATTGGGTGATCCTTTACCAATGATGGTTTTACAGATTATTAGTGTTGGTTGATTTTTACTGGTTTTTGCTTTAATTATTGCATTGTTTATTTCTTCTACGTTGTGCCCATCAATATTTTCAATGACCTGCCAGTTATATGCCCTAAATCTGCTGGCTACATCCTCAGCAAACCACTCTGCAACTTCACCGTCAATAGAAATACCATTATCATCATAAAACACGATGAGCTTATTTAAATTAATTGTTCCAGCAAAGGAACATACTTCATGTGAAATACCTTCCATTAGGCAGCCATCACCAACAAAGGTATAGGTATAATGATCAATAATATCAAAATTATCTTTGTTGAATTGATTAGCAAGAATTTTCTCAGCCATAGCCATGCCAACTGCATTGGCGAGCCCCTGACCTAAAGGACCTGTTGTAGTTTCAATCCCATCGGTGTAGCCATATTCAGGATGACCTGGTGTTTTAGAGCCAAGTTGTCGAAATTGTTTAAGGTCTTCGATAGTTAGGCTGTAGCCAGTTAAATGTAATAGACTATAAATAAGCATAGAGCCATGGCCATTACTTAAGATAAAACGATCGCGGTTTATCCATTTAGGGTTTGTTGGATTGTGTTTTAAGTGGTTCTTCCATAAAACGGTGCCTATTTCGGCCATTCCCATGGGCATACCTGGATGACCTGATTTTGCTTTTTCTACAGCATCAGCAGAGAGCATTCGAATAGCATTGGCCAGTAAGTTATAGTTTATCATTGAGAGGTCCTTGTTAAGTTAAATGCCAGAAAAAATAATTAGCGTAATTTTAACATATTGGGGCTATTTTAATTTGAATTTCATGAGTGTATATTTGGAGAATCCCCGTATATATGATTAATAATTTGTGTAACACTGCGTATCCATGTATAGATACGGAAACAATAGAATATTTGCGGAATAATTAAATGAAAAATTAGCAGGTGAGAAAAGTGATTTATAAAATGAAATCAGCGTATTATCAACATATTGGGTGGTGGATATTGCGGTGCAGTATCGATAATGTTGTATGTTGTCAAGATTTAGTGGTAAGATACTAGCTCATTAATTTTTCTACGTGTTTATTAATTGAGACTGCTATTGTGGA
Source organism: uncultured Neisseriaceae bacterium (assembly GCA_903891375.1). Classification (GTDB taxonomy): domain Bacteria; phylum Pseudomonadota; class Gammaproteobacteria; order Burkholderiales; family UBA11063; genus Aquella. Next base: position 469 of record CAITEL010000246.1, on the reverse strand, counting down.
TGGGCAATTTACAAGAGTATTTATATGTTAGGTGGTTTGATTCATGAAGAAATTATCTACGGCACAAATTATGCTATTGTCGACTGGAGGAATGATTGGAGCTGGGTGGCTTTTTTCACCGTACTATGGTTTTCATACTGCTGGTATTGGGGTTATTTTATCTTGGGTGATTGTTGCTATTATGACTTTCATTATTGGCTTATCTTTTGCTGAAGTATCTACATTTTTACCTATGGTGGGTGGTATTTCAAGTTTTATGGGAATTACTCACAATAAACAAGTATCTTTTATATTTTTAACCTTAGGCTGGTTAAGTTACGTCGTGTATTTGCCATTAGAAATACAATCATGTTTACAATATTTGGGTTATTGGTTTCATGGTTTAGTAGTAACGAATGGTGTAAATGTTACATTGTCACATTTTGGGTTGTGGATGGCCTTGATCATTATGCTATTGCTTACTTGGTTT
>CAITEL010000245.1 GCA_903891375.1 uncultured Neisseriaceae bacterium | reverse complement strand
GTTCTGATTTTGCAGAAATAATAACCAATAATGGTATCTTTGCAGATAAAACACTGCTTATTCGTGATATTATTGAAAGTGCACATAAAGTAACTCTACTTACACGTCCACGCCGTTGGGGAAAAACTTTAAATCAATCAATGTTACAACATTTTTTTGCAAGTGAGGTTTATGGCGTTAAAACCGCAGGATTATTTGATAAACTTGCTATTGCTAAAATTGATAATGGTCGTTATATTCGGGATTATCAAGGTAAATCGCCAGTAATATTTATTAGCTTTAAGGATGTTAAAGAATCTACTTTTGATGGTTGTTTAAATAACCTAAGCCTTTTAATCCAAAGATTATACCGAGAACATCGATATTTACTTAACTCTACAAAACTAATAGACTTAGACATGGAAGTTTTTCATAAGTATGTAAAATGCACGAAAGATCCACAAGTAATAGCTGATGCAATAAAAGATCTTAGTGAGCTTATATATAAACATTATGATAATCAAAAAGTCTACATATTGATTGATGAGTATGATACTCCATTAAATGAGGCTTTTTTAAAAAATTATATTCACGAATTAACTGAACTTATGCGTAACCTAATGAGTGCTGCTTTAAAAGATAATAACTGCTTACAAAAAGGTATTATGACTGGAATTTTACGCATCTCTAAAGATAGCATGTTGTCAGGCTTAAATAATCTGAAAGTATTTACGATTCTAGATAAACAATATCGAGAATATTTTGGCTTTACTGATGAAGAGTTAGATATGCTGTTTAAAGAGCAAGACTTGGAACGTAATGAGCCTGAAGTTAAACAATGGTATGATGGCTATAACTTTGCGGGCTGTCATATTTATAATCCATGGTCTATACTAAGTTGTTTATCTGAAAAAGGTGAACTTGATGCATATTGGGTGAATACTGGTAGTACCACCATGATAGAAAGAGTTTTAGATAATTTTCATTACAAAGTAGCGCCTAAAATTACTGCATTAATGCAAAAACAAGAAATTACTCAACTAATCGATCGACATGTTGCTTTTGATACGATGCTAAGTAAAGAGTCTACTTTATGGGGGTTATTGTTGTTTAGCGGTCATTTAACTGCTACGGTTAATCATATTGATGATGAAAATGGTTTGTACAATTGTAATTTAAGGGTTCCAAATCGAGAACTTATGATTATATTTAATCGACACTATGCTCAATGGTTTGAAACACAATTACATGAAAATTACGCACCTTTCTTAAACAGCTTAATTACTGGTGAGATTAATAAATTTATAGATTTTCTTAAGCTATATTTAAAAGAAACAATGAGTGTACGGGACACTGGCAGAACCCCTGAGAATTTTTACCATGGATTAGTTGTGGGATTACTCGCTAGCCTACGTAGTACGCACGTGATTCAATCTAATCGTGAGAGTGGCACTGGATTTTATGATGTATCAATTATGCCACGAGCTAATGTAAAATTTGATTTAGGTTTAATTCTAGAATTTAAAATTGCGGAAGATGCAGATAATTTAAATGAATTAGCACAAACAGCTTTAGAGCAAATTATTGATAAACAATATGATACTGAACTTAAGATGTACCCGCATATTAAAAACATACTAAAGCTAGGATTAGCATTCAATAAAAAGAATGTTATTGTACTTCCACAAAATTAACTATCCAGCTGTAAGTAATAGTAGCAATAAGGAAAATAGAAATGATAACTCGGCCATTTAAACATCATGACAGCTTGAGCAATGTAATAGAACACTTCACTCCCAATTGGTTTGCGATGAGCATGGGCACAGGAATAAGTGCAATATGTTTAAATACCCTACAACCATGGGTACCTTTTGCACATAGCGTAGCAACCATTATGTGGCTATTAAACATTGTGATTTTTATGTTAATGACCACTGTATTAGTAGCTAAGACTATTTTTTATCCACATTCTTGGGGACGAATGCTAAAACATTCAAGTCAACCAATGTTTTTAGGTTGTATTCCTATGGGATTAGCAACAATCATCAATGGCTTTATTTTTTTTGGTGTAAATTTTTTTAGTAGTGCCTCAATAGATATTGCTATATTTTTATGGTGGATAGATGTGACAATGTCAATTTTATGTATTATAGTGGTGCCTTATTATATGTTTTATCACCATGATAATAGTTTACACAATATGACAGCCACATGGTTATTACCATTTGTTGCTTGTGAAGTAGCCGCCGTAAGTGGGGCGATTTTATTACCATATATGCCTAACAATATGATAACTGCTGTTTTTACCATTAATATTACCCTATGGGCTTCATCAGTAAGCCTTGCGTTAGGAATTTTAGTTATTTTATTTCAAAGATTAGCCTTACATAAATTACCACCCGTAGAATTAGCCGCTACAATTTGGCTACCATTAGGACCAATGGGTACTGGGTCTTTAGCTATGTTTCTTCTAGGAGATAATGCAACTAAAATAAACGCATCATTTTTGACTGACCACTATGTTTACTTAATGCAGATTTTTCATGGAATGAGTATTTTTATCGGTATAGTATTGTGGACAATTGGTACATGGTGGCTAATAATTGCAGTTTTAGTTACATTTACTTATATGCGCAAACAAATAATGACATTTAATTTAGGATTTTGGGGCTATACTTTTCCTTTAGGTGTCTATACCATGGCTACAGTTACCTTTGCAAAGTTTTCGCATATATTTGGTTTAACCATATATTCGATACTTTTAGTGGTTGCTTTATTATTAATCTGGTTAATGGTATTTATGCGTACAATGGTCGGAGCATATCACGGATATTTAATAAAAGATCCGACAATTGTATATACAAAATAAAAACAAACACCATTTTTGTTTATTATTTAAACAGAATGTGCAGCAATAAATGCTGATGACCAAGCCCATTGAAAGTTGTAACCACCAAGCCAGCCTGTTACATCAACCACCTCACCAATAAAAAACAAACCATCTATTTTGTTTGCCATCATAGATTTTGAGGATAACTCTTTACAGTCAACTCCACCTTTTGTCACCTCTGCTTTTTTAAACCCTAATGTTCCAGAAGGTTTTAACGCAAACCCATGAATAAAATCACTTAACTTAGTTAACTCTATTTTAGATAATTGACATACTTGTTTATTAATCTGCGTCATTTCACTAATACTTTTTGCCAAACGTACAGAAAAATAAGCACTCAAAAAATTTTCAAGAGTTTTATTACTTGATTTGTTATTATTAATTTCTTCAATTATATTGCACTGCGGTAATAGATCAATAATCACCTGATCATTACCATTCCAATAAGATGAAATTTGTAGAATAGCTGGGCCACTTAGCCCCCTATGTGTGATTAATGTGTTTTCTTGAAAACTTGTTTTATTAATGCTAACATTACTAAAAAAAGATGTCCCTGACAATGGCGCTAAGTAATGTAATTCATTTGCAGATAAGGCTAATGGCACCAATGCAGGCTCTGGTTTAATTAAACCAATCCCAAATTGTTTTGCGACTTCATAACCAAATCCAGTTGCCCCAATTTGTGGAACAGCTAGCCCACCAGTGGCTATTACTAGCGTTTCACAATCAAAAACACCGATACTCGTATTTAATCTAAAACCAAACATAGTTTTATCAATAGATTCTACTATTACCCCCTGACTTCGTTTAACATTTGCCTCAGTATTTAAAAAATCTAATAGATTTATTATATCTTGTGCATTATTATTGCAGAATAATTGCCCAAGCGTTTTTTCGTGGTATCCTATTTGATATTTATCTAATAATTCAGTAAAATGTCTTGGTGTATATCTAGATAAAGCTGAAATGCAAAACTTAGGTGAGCTAGACAAATAATTTTCTGGAGTAGCATTAATATTAGTAAAATTGCATCTGCCACCACCAGAAATACGAATTTTTTCTGCCAGTTTTTTACTATGATCTAAAAGAAGAACACTTTTAGATCTTTGCCCAGTAAGTGCAGCGCACATAAGTCCTGCCGCACCTGCACCAATAATTATCGTATCGTATTTGCAAACACTCATAAATTAACGAGCATTCATCCACGCCACAATATTATCTAACATTCGATTTGAAAACCCCCATTCATTATCATACCAACTAAACACTTTAACCAATTTACCCAATACACGTGTTTGAGTTAAATCAAATATAGATGAATGCGGATTATGATTAAAATCAATTGATACGTAAGCTTCATGACTAGCTTCTAACACTCCCTTAAGTCTACCTGAAGACGCTTCCGTAATCGCGTGATTAATTTCTTCTTTAGTAGTGTCACGTTTAGCAATAAAGGATAAATCAACCACTGACACATTTGGTGTAGGAACACGAATCGATAAACCATCTAGTTTACCACTTAGTTCTGGAAGAACTAAGCCTAGGGCTTTCGCCGCTCCAGTTTTTGTTGGTATCATTGACATCCCAGCAGCACGTGCACGCCTAACATCACTATGATAACTATCCGTTAATACTTGATCGTTAGTATAGGCATGAATTGTTGTCATTAATCCGTTTTCAATACCAATTAAATTATTTAATACTTGGGCAACAGGTGCTAAACAGTTAGTGGTGCAAGAAGCATTAGATACCACCGTCATTTCTTGAGTGAGTATGTTATGGTTTACACCATAAACAATAGTAGCATCTACATCATCGCCACCAGGAGCTGAAATTAGAACCTTCTTAGCACCCGCATGTAAATGTGCGCTGGCTTTTTCTTTAGAAGTAAAGTAACCAGTACATTCAAGTACCACATCAACCCCAAGTTGTCCCCATGGTAGTAAATTAGGGTCTCGTTCTGCACAAAATTTTATTTTGTGACCATCTACAATTAAATGTTCCGCATCTTTTTCAACTTTATAGTTAAATCTACCATGAACTGAATCATGTTGAGTTAAATGCTGATGAATGTGTAAATCACGTCCTGTGTCATTGATTGCAACGATTTCAATCTCATGGGTACGCTTTGACTCGTATAATGCACGTAAAATATTTCTGCCTATCCGACCATACCCGTTTATAGCTACTCTAATTGTCATGTTTAAATACCTTAAGAAAATTTTTATTTTATATATTTCTCCCAGATTTTAACATAATTTTTACATAAGATGTGTTGTCAAATAAAATAATCCAAGGGTATTAATGTCACATCTGATACTTGAATGAGCGAATCTTAATGTGCAAAAATTTCAAAAAGTTAAGAATACGTGCTATTGTTACTGCCTTATTAATCTATTATTATTAATTTCAAATTTATCCAGCGAGGTACGATATGGATTAATATCTAATCCGCCACGTCTAGTATACCGAGCGTACACCGTTAAATATTCAGGGCAACATCTAGTTTGGATATCATTATACATTCTTTCAACACATTGTTCATGAAACTCATTATGATTACGTAAAGAAACAATATATTTGAGCAATCCATCATGATTTATTTTCTTGCCACGATAATCAATGTAAACTGTTCCCCAATCAGGTTGCCCTGTAACTAAGCAATTTGATTTAAGTAAATCAGAATATATTGATTCTTTTACAACAGAATCTTCACAAAATAAAAAATCTGTACATGGTTTATATATCGTACACTCAACATCCAAGTCATCTAAACAAATAGCATCATGGTTATTCTTTATGTCAAAATTTTCTGTAAGTGGTATTATTTTAAATTTTGCAGGCGCACCAACGGCGTTACTTATATCATCTTCAACATATTTAATTAACTCATCAACACCATTTAACTTAGTATTGTTAAAACTATTAAAATATAATTTCATTGATTTTGATTCTATAATGTTTGTTGAATAGGCTGGATAAACTAATTCGCCAATTGCCACCATTGGCTTACACTTAATATTTAACCACGATATTTCATAATGAGTCCAGATATCTACCCCATAAAAACCTGGGTTCTCAATATCTAAGCCCAATTCTTTACGTTTAATCTCTCTAGGAATTGGAAATAATAATTTGGGATTATATTGAGTCTCATAAGCAGATTTCTTACCAAGCTCAGAATGGTTTAAATTCATTGACATTTTATAGCTCCTTTTGTATATACTCATCGTCTTTGAATCTTGGACTTTGTCGAACTTAAATAAAACATTCCTAATGTACTCATGTACACGTCGTCATGTTTTATTTAAGTATCTTCGCGTCCAAAACTCAAATACTTCGAGTATATTAGAATAAAAGATAGTATTATACCAATTTTTCAGACTATTTTGTAATTAAAAATAATTGCACATAACAAATAGCTTAACTGCATATTGCTATGTTATAATCATGCATCATCTATAAATTAATAATATTAAGGCTTTTATTTATGAACAAACAACATTTAGACCAATACCATAAATATTTTCTACCAATCTACGAACCTGTTGATTTTATCCCTGTTGAAGGACACGGCTCACACCTATATGATGAGCATAAAAATAATATAATTGATTTCGCTGGTGGAGTTGCTGCCACTGCACTTGGACAAACAAATAAAATCTTAATCGACGCATTAACTACACAAGCAAATAAACTATGGCACGTTGGAAATATATTTACCAATATACCACAATTGGAATTAGCTCAAAAATTAATTGAAAACACCTGCTTTGATAAACTTTGCTTTAGTAACAGCGGAACAGAAGCTGTTGAATCTGCCTTAAAATTAGCCAGACGCTATGCAATTAAAACTTTCGGAGAACACAAACACGAAATCGTAGCTTTTGAAAAAGCCTACCACGGTAGAACATTGTTTGCCGTATCTACTGGTGGTCAAGCTAAATATTGGGATGGCTTTGCCCCACTACCCGCTGGAATAAAACATGCACCATTTAATCAAATCGATGGACTGGACGGATTAATTAATAAAAATACGGCGGCTGTCATTTTAGAACCAATACAGGCTGAATGTGGTGTTATCTTAGCAAAAATTGAGTTCATAAAAAAAATCCGCGAATTATGTGATAAATATAATGTAGCACTTATTTTTGATGAAGTTCAAACTGGAATCGGACGCACAGGAACACTATTTGCATACATGCAATATGGTATTGAACCAGACATTATTGCTGTGGCTAAAGCTCTTGCCAATGGATTTCCAATTGGCGTAACATTAGCTAAAGACCCGTATACCAGCGGATTTACCTTTGGTTCTCACGGGGCAACTTTTGGTGGCAATCCATTATCATGTGCTGTTGCCAATAAAATGTTTGATATAGTTAATAACAATGACTTTCTAAATGGCGTTAATAAACGTCATAGCTTCTTTGTTGCTAAACTGCAAGAAATAAATAAAAAGCTAAATGTGTATTGCGATATTCGAGGTAAAGGGTTATTGATTGGTGCAGAATTACATGATAAATATAAAGGTAATGCTTATAATCTAGTAAATATCGCTATCAAACATGGCGTATCGGTATTAAACGCTTCACCAAATGTAACTAGATTTTTACCAGCACTAAATATTCCGCTAGACGATATTAGCCAAGGCATGGCTCGTTTTTCTAATGCGTTAGATGAGTTTATTTCGGCAAACATTTAGCTATAATTACGTACATAAGGCATCTTATAGCCACACTCAGTGGCTAACAGGCTGTTGCCTGTTAGCTTACACAAACTGTGAATTAACAATTAAAACGCAACTTTTTTAGGTAGAAAATAATGTACTTTTGCCAAACCTCCGTGGGCGTGATAAAAAATATTTACTTGGTTTACGTGCCATCTCGTATACATATTGGTCTTATCTACAGAAGTAAAGTTGCCAGTAAGTAACTTAGTAATGTCAGATTCGCCAATTGGAAGATCTTGTAGTTGTTGTTGCATGGTTAGGTTACCTATTTTATTTGTTCGATTTCATAATCGTCTATATTACGTAATTCAGTATTAAAGTTTATGCCAATTAGGTAAATATCTTTACCTTGGTTTTGAAATCTAGCGTAATAATCTTTATTGTGGATTTGCTCTAAAGCTTTTGCAGCAGTTTGATTTAATTTGAATTCAAAAATATATACATGGGTT
>CAITEL010000244.1 GCA_903891375.1 uncultured Neisseriaceae bacterium | reverse complement strand
TTTTACAAAGAAGTACGAAAGAAAATTTATTAGAGTTTCTAAAAGATTACAAACAATGCGATGTATTTTCTAGTGAATAGTACCCAATGTATACTCGACAGATTTGGAGGCACCAAGCGACTAGACTCCGCCTACAGGTAGTAAGATAAGTAGCTTAGCTTTTCGGCATTACTCTTTAAAATATTGATTAATAATTTTAACCATTTCATCCATTGGGATATTTAGGTATTTCGCTATTTTAAAATAATTAGAGATAAGCGTATCATGTTTACCCCTTTCTAATCTATTTAAAAACTTAACATCTATCCCAACTAGATCAGATAACTCATTTAAATTAATATTTCTGATTTTTCTATAAATAAATAAGAGGTCAGTCATTTGTTTAAAAAACTCCGAATCTTCCATAATACTCCTATTTAATAGCAATTTATTTATTGCTTGAAAAACATTTGACATGCCAGCTAAAAGTATGGCATAATTAAGGGTGAAAAGATAGTCAACTGGGCATTGGCTATCAGTTTTGTAGCTATCTTGTTAGGATAATGAGCTACGAGACTTATTTTTTATTAAATTTATTAAGTCGGATAATAATCGTGATGGATAGTCCGACTTTTTTAATTAAATAAACAATAAACCACAGTATAACCGAAGTCATATAATTATTCCTATATAAATAGTTAAATAAATACTTCAGTCAAGCAATGACGCTTAACTGAAGCGCCATCGCTTTGCATCACTGCAAAACCACCGTTATTGTATCATAAATAGCCTGTTAATATTATTTTTTCAGTTTCAATAATACATTTTTCTAAGCATTTTCTGGTATAATACTAGCTTGGTTTGTACTTTTATATACTAAAATTTGATTTAAGTACAATCTAATGCTATAAAATTTAGTATTCGCAGTACTTCTCAATGTCTTTTGATTATTTTTGTAAATTTTATACAATTATTTATTTTTTAAAAATCTTTTAAGTATTCTCAAAAAACTTAAATTTCTACTTTTGAAATTACCTTTAAAACATCAAACAAGGACATAATATAAAATGGCGATAAAATCTGATAAGTGGATTAAACAAATGGCAAAAAATCATGGCATGATTGAGCCTTTTTCAGAAACACAAGTGCGTAACGTTGATGGTAAAAAAATCATCTCTTATGGTACTTCAAGTTATGGTTATGATATTCGTTGCGCAAATGAATTTAAAATATTTACCAATATTAATAGCACCATTGTCGACCCTAAAGATTTTGATCCTAAAAATTTTGTAGAGATCAACGCTGAATATTGTATCATACCACCAAATTCGTTTGCATTAGCTCGAACTGTAGAATATTTTAGAATACCAAGAAATGTACTAACAGTGTGCCTAGGTAAATCAACGTATGCTCGCTGTGGTATCATTGTTAATGTTACCCCTTTTGAACCTGAGTGGGAAGGCTATGTTACACTAGAGTTTAGCAATACAACCCCATTACCCGCAAAAATTTATGCTAATGAGGGTGTTGCACAGGTGTTATTCTTTGAATCAGATGAAGAATGCGAAATCTCCTACAAAGACCGTGGCGGAAAATATATGGGGCAAGTCGGAGTTACACTACCTAAAGCCTAAGATTGTTTTTTTATAACGACTACTCCTAAGTAGTCGCCTGCGAACCATTATAGTAGTATATGGCTACTGAATTTAGATCAAAATTGCGGCTCTTTCGGAATTCTGTAGAAATGCAAACCTTGGTAGATATAGGTTATAATACCGTATTAGTAACCTGAGAGGCGCGGAATTTATGACTCAAATCAACATCCAATTAGACATTAAATCACTTGAAATAACAGCTCAATCTATTGATAATAAAGGCAATATCATCTTAGATGTAGTTAGCAAAAACTCCAATAGCATCTGTCATAAATGTGGAAAACCCGCGACAAAACGTGATGGAACAGCCCCATCTCGGGTGATTCGCCACTTATCAATTTTAGATACCCCAGTATATTTACGAATAACCCCAATACGTTACTCATGTCAACATTGCGATAACAATCCTACGACTACAGAACAGTATGATTGGTGTGATAGAAATGCATCAACAACAAAAGGTTTAGAAGAGTATTTAATGCGTTGTTTAATAAATAGTACTGTAGAAGATGTGGCTAAAAAAGAGTATATTGGAGCAGATGCTGTACAGGGATCATTGGATCGGCAAGTTAATAAAGTTATAGACTGGACAACGTTATCAGATATAGAGACAATTGGAATTGATGAAATTGCTTTAAAAAAAGGGCATAATTCATTTGTAACAATTATTAGCGCGAAATCAAAAGATCTGGGGCTTATCGTCTTAGGGGTGCTAGATGGTAGAGAAAAAGACCAAGTAAAAGAGTTTCTAGAAAAAATCCCAGAGAATTTAAGGAAAACTGTATGCCAAGTATGTACCGATATGTATGACGGTTTTGTGAATGCTGCGGTTGAGGTATTTGGAGCGCAATGTTTGGTAGTTGATAGATACCATGTTGCAAAATTATATCGTAAACCTTTAGACGCGCTCAGAATCAAAGAAATGGCTAGACTAAAAACCATATTATCGGTAGATGACTATGCTAAATTGGAGGGAATGATGTGGATTCTACGCAAGAATCATGAATGCTTAAGTGAAGCACAAAAAGATAGCTTATCTTTTCTATATCAGCATTCCCCAGCATTAAAACAGGCACATACTTATGCGTTACGATTAACTCATATTTTTAATACGCATTCTAATAAAAAAGATGCAATTGCCAAAATGAATAGGTGGGTTACATCAATTGAAAAAAGTGGGTTACAACTATTTAACTCATTCGTTACTACTCTAAATAAATACAAGGCGTATATTGGTAATTATTTTAAATCTAGAAAAAACAGTGGATTTGTTGAAGGGTTGAATAATAAGATTAAAGTGTTAAAAAGACGTTGCTATGGATTATGTAAAACAGAATCTTTATTTCAACGTATATTTTTAGATTTACAAGGACTCAGAATTTATGCATAAATTAATTTCTACAGAACTCCGAAAGAGCCGAAAAATATCCAGTACCATCAATTGCAACTAAATAGTAATCCTCATAATAACGAAAATCCTCTAATAGCTTGCCTCGTTGGAGTTTACTAATTAATCCATCAAATACATACTGAAATCT
>CAITEL010000243.1 GCA_903891375.1 uncultured Neisseriaceae bacterium | reverse complement strand
TTAAATTGTTTTTAAATAAGTTTACTTTAATTAAAAGCACTTTAGCTACACTTGTGGATGGTGCTACTTTAATAAACAAATCAATTAACTTGTTTACTTCAGCCATTTGTGTGTTATTTGTACCCAATCGTTCATAGCACAGAATTACTTTATAAATGATTAATGGTATCTGGTATTTGTTTGCAAGTAATGAATATATTGGCAACGCATTTGAATAATCAGCTTGATTAAAATAAACATCAGCTTGCATTAATGTAGATAAGTCTTCGATGTTAATTTTTGCTTCTTGTTTATCCTCTGAATTAAAATCTTTTAAAGAGTTAGTACTCGCTATTAATTGATCGATATTTGCCTGATAATTAGCTGTGTCAAATTCAGCAGAATCAATATCCACTTGCTTTGTTGTTGCACAAGAAGATATAATTAAACATATAATACAAATTAATAAATTTTTCAAATTAGCAAACCTTTTTAAATATTAAATTAATCAAAGTATGCAATTATATCAGATTTGTCATATTTTCAACTTAAATTTATACAAATAAAGCATGGCATTATTAAGTACCTAGACAAATGTCATCTGGTATTTTATTTAAGGGCATTTATGTCCTTTAAATTTAATAAGGGCAATGGCTGGATCCCAGCCTACGCTGGGATGACAAATGTCTGAAAATTTATAGCTTGGTACTTATCACGTAAATCAACGAATTTTAATTTTGCCATTTTAATAATAGTTTTTTGATAAAATCGACTTTCTGGTATAATATATGGCGTATTATTTTAAATTTTCATCAATTAATTGGAGATATCTATTGTGCCTGAGTTACCTGAGGTTGAAACCATTAAGCGTGGTATTATGTCATTATGCGGTAAACACATAACTGATGTAGTTATAAGGAACGATAAATTACGTTACCCAATTACTGAAAATTTCAACTCATTGATTGTTAATCAAACAATACAGAATATTCAACGTCGGGCTAAATATTTAATCCTACACTTAAATAATGGACAAGTCATTATACATTTAGGTATGTCTGGCTCTATTTCTTTAATAGAAGACAAGAATAAACCCCTATTAAAACATGACCATATTGATATTATTTGTAACAATCATATCCTACGCTATAATGACCCAAGACGTTTTGGATGCATTATATACACAAATGATTACACAACACATTCGTTATTTAAAAATTTAGGCCCCGAGCCACTTACCGAACAATTTAATAGTGAATATTTAGCTATTCAGATCAAAAACAAAAAAAGTACTATAAAACAATCAATCATGGAAAATAATGTTGTTGTCGGAGTTGGCAATATTTATGCTTCAGAAGCCTTATTTATAGCAAAAATATCTCCATTACGACTTGCTAACTCGTTAAGTTTAACTGAAATTACACTATTGATCGATAGTATAAAATTTATTCTACATAATGCAATTCAACTCGGTGGTAGTTCATTAAAAGATTACAAACATGCCGATGGAAGTTTAGGATACTTCCAATCTTCACATCAAGTATATGGTAAAACAGGTAAAACCTGTACCGTTTGCAGTGATGTGATTTTAGAAAAACGTTTAGGGCAACGAAATAGTTTCTATTGTCCAACTTGCCAAAAATAACTACCTATGAAACATATTCTTATTTTAGTTCTTTTTCTTTGTTGTAACCTCACATTTGCTGACGATTCTGCTAAAATCCTATCTTTATTTGAACACGAGTCAAACATTGAGCTTTCCGAATCTGGAGCTATTATTGACACTCCAATAATAAATGCCCCAATAATAACAGAATTTCAAATAAGTAAACCACCAAGTAAACAAAAATTAATTATTGGATTAGCACTAGGTGGAGGAGCCACAAAAGGATTTGCGCATATCGGGGTTATAAAAGCCTTAATTGAAAATGGCATCTACCCTGATGTTATTGCTGGAACTTCTGCTGGTAGCCTTGTTGGTAGTTTATACGCTTATGGATACACACCGCAACAATTAGAACGAATTGCCTATAAAATGGATGAGATCAGCTTAGCTGACTTTACCTTAAGTAATAATGGCGTGGTAAAAGGAATAAAACTACAGAATTTTGTAAACCGTGAAATTAAAAATACCCCAATGCAAAAATTAAAAATGCCATTTATAGCTGTTGCAACTGACCTAGATAGTGGCAACGGTATTGGGTTTAACAGTGGGGACACTGGACTAGCAGTACGAGCGTCTTGCTCTATCCCTAATGTATTTATCCCAGTTAAGATTGGTAATCATCGCTATGTTGATGGCGGGCTATCAGCCCCAGTACCTGTTAGCTATGTCAAGAGTTATGGGGCAAACTTTATTATTGCTGTGGATATTAGTGCCAAACCCAATAATACAAAAGCACGGGATTTTTTCTCAAATTTTGACCAGACTATAAATATTATGAGTGTTCGGCTACTTAAAGAACAGTTAACCCAAGCTAATATTGTAATTGCCCCTGACACAAGTAATTTATCGAGTTTTGCCTTTGATCAAAAAAAACAAGCTATTGATTTAGGATATAAAGCCACAATAACAATGATGCCACAAATTAAAGCAGCTATTAACAAAAGGAATAATTAGCATGTTAGACGTTATTTTAGTATTTATCGGAGCTGGATTCGGCGGAGTCTTACGTTTTGTATTAGGAAGTTTGGTGTATTCTTTCACTGGTAGATATTTCCCTTATGGTACCATGGTTATAAATTTGAGTGGATGTTTTCTTATTGGTTTAATGTATATTCTTATTACAGAAAAATTTGTCAATAACTCACCATATTTATCTGCATTAATTATCGTTGGTATTCTTGGCGGATACACTACTTTTTCATCTTTTTCTCTTGAAACACTACGCCTTATTCAAGATGGAAAACTCATAAGCGCATTCACTAATATTAGTGTTAGTGTGGTCGTAGGTATATTTTTAACTTTTCTTGGGATTAAATTAGGCCAAAAACTTATTTAAATCTTAGTGGCCTAAGCTCATATTAATTAATAATATTCCTCGAAGTATTTTCACTACTACCGATAACAATAACGTCTATTTTTAACACTACTTTACAATATTTGAGATTAGAAAATTGGGGCAGGTAGCGTAAAATATGTTAAAATAGGTGTTAGAATGTGTCATGCTAGGAAAATACACAAACTATGCATTTATTCAATTTTTTATAGAACATGAAATAAAATAATATGGCAAAAAAAATACATCTAGGCTGTTCTGATTTTGCAAAAATCATTAATAATAATGGTTTGTTTGCAGATAAAAGCCTACTTATTAAAGAAATTATCGACGATGGTGGCGAGGTGCTTTTATTTACCAGACCCCGTCGTTGGGGAAAAACCTTAAATCAATCTATGTTGCAGCATTTTTTTGCGAGTGAGGTTTATGGCAATAAAACTGCAGGACTATTTAACAATCTTGCAATTGCCAATGTTGATAATGGACGGTATATTCGGGATTATCAAGGTAAATCACCTGTAATATTTATTAGTTTTAAAGATGTTAAAGAGTCTACTTTTGATGGTTGTTTGAATAACTTGCGTCTTTTAATCCAATCTTTATATTTGGAACATAGTTATTTGTTGACTTCTACAAAATTATTAGATATTGAATTAGACATTTTTAATAGATATTTACGCTGTGAAAAAGATCCACAAATAATTGCAGATGCTATTAAAGATCTTAGTAAACTAATTTATAAACATTATGACAACCAAAAAGTATATATCTTAATTGATGAGTATGACACTCCATTAAACGAAGCTTTTCTGAAAAATTACATTAATGAATTAACCGAATTAATGCGTAACCTTATGAGTGCAGCTTTAAAAGATAACCACTGCTTGCAAAAAGGTATCATGACTGGTATTTTACGTATCTCCAAAGATAGCATGTTATCTGGCTTAAATAATCTGCTGGTATATACTATTTTAGATAAAAAATATCGTGAATACTTTGGTTTTACTGATGATGAATTAGATATACTATTTAAAGAGCAAAACCTCGAACGAAATGAGCCAGAGGTTAAACAGTGGTATGATGGCTATAATTTTGCAGGTTGTCATATTTATAACCCATGGTCTATATTGAGTTGTTTAAACAATGACGGAGAACTTGGTGCTTATTGGGTGAATACTGGTAGTACCACCATGATAGAAAGAGTTTTGGATAATTTTCATGACAAAGTTGCACCTAAAATTACTGCATTAATGCAAAAACAAGAAATTACTCAACCAATCGATCGACAGGTAGCGTTTGATACGATGCTAAATAAAGAGTCTACTTTATGGGGTTTATTGTTGTTTAGCGGTCATTTAACCGCCACAGTAATCGATATTTCAAAAAATAGTTTATATAACTGCAGCTTAAAAATTCCTAACGAGGAGCTACAACCTAATTTCCCGAAAAAATTATACCTAGGTTAGATAAAAATAACCATAATCAGTATATTAAGTGAAAATAAACTTGCTTTTTCCTAAAAACCTAGGTATAATTTATACCTATGGTATA
>CAITEL010000242.1 GCA_903891375.1 uncultured Neisseriaceae bacterium | reverse complement strand
GATACCATATTGAGCGCAACAGCAAAAACCATTACGGAAAATTGGGAAAAAAACCCTGCTTTTTATGATAATTTATCAAAAAAAATAGAAGATATTTTAATTGCATACCAAGAAGGACGAATGAGTGATGAAGAAAAGCTAAAACATGCTCACGATGTACGAACAATACTCACAGCTAAGAAAATGGATACCGAACAAACATATCCTAATGAGCTTAATCATAGTAGTTGCGCAAAAGCACTGTTTGATAATTTATCAGATATGCAAATAACAGGATTACCTCAAGAGGAATTTATACACGTTATTCTACAAATAGATTCATTATTTAAACGTGTAGCTAAAAAACCCGACTGGCAACACAATGTAGATATTCATAAACAACTGGAACAAGAAATTGATGATATTTTCTATACCATTGAACAAAAATTTAAATTAACTATTCCTTGCATTACAAACACAATCTCACGAATTCATTCTATAGGTATCAACAATTATGCTTCATAACATACAGATCATTCATAAAAAAGTTAAAAATATAAACCTAAAAGTTAAACCTAGCTTAGAGGTTATTCTAACCGTACCATTTGGAACTGCAAATACCACAATATCAAGCATTCTACATAAACGTACCGAATGGATTCAACAAAAAATTGATTTCTTTAAACAGAATATTAAGCCTATATCTGAATTAATCAGTGGTGAGGATTTTTGTTATCTAGGGCGTAATTATCGTCTTAAAATACATGAAGGTAACACTGAATTCATTGAACTATCTACTGACGGTTACTTAAATATTACCTTGCAAAATACTACGGATTTAAAGAAAAAACATCATTTAATTGATACATGGTACAAGGAAAAAGCGATATACCATTTTGGCCAAATCATGAAAAAATACACTAAAATCGTAAATAAATCAGTAAATAAAGTTACAATCCGTCGCATGAAAACTCGCTGGGGATCATGCAACCCTAAAAAATCTTATATTAATCTAAACTTGGATTTAATAAAAAAAGATATTTTAGGGATTGAATACGTAATATTACATGAACTCGCACATCTCACCCATTATAATCACGATAAGAAATTTTATAATTATATCGCAACCTACATGCCTGATTGGAAACACAGAAAAGCAATGCTAGTGTAAACAAATTGGTAACATGTACTAGGTAAAAGCTAGCTCACCGTCTTTCACACTAACCATAATAGTTTGCCCTGCTTGGTATGTACCAGATAAAATTGCTTTAGCCAATGGGTTTTCTAAGCTATGTTGAATTGCACGCTTTAATGGACGGGCACCATAAACTGGATCAAAGCCAGCCTTAGCTAATAAGTCAATTCCAGCGTCATCAATTTGTAAACTCAAATCCAACTTGCCTAATTGTTTAATTAACTTTAACAATTGAATTTTAGCTATTTGCCTTATTTGTGCTTCATCTAATCCATGGAATACAA
This sequence comes from uncultured Neisseriaceae bacterium, assembly GCA_903891375.1. GTDB lineage: Bacteria > Pseudomonadota > Gammaproteobacteria > Burkholderiales > UBA11063 > Aquella. The sequence goes on along the minus strand of CAITEL010000242.1, from coordinate 4,618 downwards.
CAATTTCATCAATTCTATTAACAAACTCTGGCCTAAAATATGCCTTTAAATCTTCCATTACAACTGCTTTTACTTCCGCATACGGACTATTTACCATCGCCTGAATTTGACTACTACCTATATTAGAAGTCATTACAACTACCGTATTTCTAAAGTCAACCGTTCTTCCCTGACCGTCAGTTAGACGTCCATCATCTAACACTTGCAATAAAATATTAAACACATCGGGGTGAGCCTTTTCTACCTCATCAAGTAATATTACACTATACGGTTTACGTCTTACTTGTTCAGTTAAGTACCCACCCTCTTCGTACCCAACGTATCCTGGAGGTGCGCCAACTAAACGTGAAACGCTATGTTTTTCCATATATTCAGACATATCAATCCGAATTAAATGATCTTCGCTATCAAATAGAAAATTTGCTAATGCTTTACATAGTTCTGTTTTACCCACACCTGTTGGCCCTAAAAATAAAAACGAACCATAAGGACGATTTGGATCAGATAATCCAGAACGTGAACGACGTATGGCATCCGCTATCGCAGTTACCGCTTCATTTTGGCCAATAACCCTATTATGCAAGGATTCTTCCATTTTTAGTAGTTTATCTCGTTCACCCTCCAGCATTTTACTCACAGGGATACCTGTTGCTCTTGATACTACTTCGGCGATTTCCTCTGCGCCAACTTCGGTTCTTAATAAATGTAACTTCTTAGTGCCAACCTTTTCGGCACTTGATAACCTTGACTCTAACTCTGGTAAATTACCATATTGTAGCTCAGAAGCTTTTTGCCAGTTTCCTTGACGTTTAAAGTTTTCAATCTCCGTTTTTAATTTATCAATTTCATCTTTAATACTTTGCGTACCCTGTACTGATGCTTTTTCGCTCTTCCAGATCTCTTCTAAATCTGCAAACTCCTTACCTAATACGTTTATTTCTTCTTCGATATTTTCTAAACGCTTCTTACTTGCCTCATCAGTTTCTTTTTTTACCGCCTCACGTTCAATCTTTAATTGAATTAATCTGCGCTCTAGTTTATCCATTGACTCTGGTTTAGAATCAATTTCCATCTTTATTTTTGAAGCCGCCTCATCAATCAAATCAATCGCTTTGTCGGGTAAGAATCTATCGGTAATATAGCGATTAGATAATTCGGCAGCAGCAACAATGGCTGGGTCAGTAATTTCTACCCCATGATGAATCTCGTATTTTTCTTGTAAGCCACGTAAAATTGCAATAGTATCTTCAACCGTTGGTTCTTGTACCATAACTTTTTGAAATCTACGCTCCAGTGCTGGATCTTTTTCAACATATTTACGATATTCATCCAATGTTGTAGCTCCAATACAATGTAATTCACCACGAGCCAATGCTGGTTTTAACATATTTCCAGCATCTAATGCCCCTTCTGCCTTACCTGCACCTACTACTGTATGCATCTCATCAATAAAAATTATCGTACTACCTTCATCCTCAGCCAATTCGTTCAATACCGCCTTTAAACGTTCCTCAAACTCACCTCGATATTTAGCTCCTGCAAGAAGTGAAGCTAAATCCAATACAAGTAGACGTTTGTTTTTAAGCCCCTCTGGAACTTCACCATTAATAATTCTTTGTGCTAATCCCTCAACAATTGCAGTTTTACCTACACCTGGTTCACCTATTAATACTGGGTTATTTTTAGTACGCCTTTGTAATACCTGTATGGTGCGCCTAATTTCATCATCACGACCAATCACTGGATCTAATTTACCCATTCTTGCACGCTCGGTTAAATCAACTGTGTACTTCTTTAATGCTTCACGTTGCCCCTCGGTTTCTGGATTATTAATGGTTTGACCCCCTCTTAGATCCATAATAACTTTATTTACATCCTTAACATTCAAGTTTTTACTTTTTAATAATCGGCCAATTTCACCTTTATCTTCTAAACAAGCTAATAAAAACAACTCGGAAGCAATATATGCATCTTGCAGTTTTAAAGCAATTTTTTCAGTAACGTTAAGTAAATTATTAAGTTCACGAGAGATAGAAATCTCTCCAGCAGTACCTGATACCTTAGGTAATTTTTCAATAAGTGTGTTTATCTCTTGTTTAAAAGGAATAACATTAACGCCAACTTTAGCCAAAATACTAGAAATTGTAGAATTTTCCTCATTCATCATCGCTAATAGTAAATGTGTAGTCTCTATATATGCATTATCATTTTTTAAAGCTAGTGCCTGAGCTTCCGACAGGGCTGTTTGAAATTTTGTGGTTAGTTTGTCAAATCTCATATTGAATCTCCTTTTTAGGTTCATGGTTATTATATGGTAGCATAAGAAGAATTTTCAAGTAATCGATAAAAGTAATCACTAAATATGATAAAATACTCAATTAAATGGAGTTGTTACATTTGTCAATTAGCTATGATAACAATTTTAAAATATTATTAAATAGACTCGGGGTATATTTTGGTTAAATTTAGCGCCATTCGTAAACATGAAATTCATACTGGACACAGAGTTTATGGTCATAACGGCAAATGCCAACATTTACATGGACATAGCTATATTATACACTTTTTTTGTAATGCTGGACGTTTAAATAGTTTAGGCATGGTTATTGATTTTAGTATCATAAAAAGCACATTGTGTCAATGGTTAGATGATAATTATGATCATCGGATGCTAATCTGGGATAAAGACCCATTAGCCACAGAACTAATTAAGCTAGATAATTCAATCCAAATTACCACATACAACCCTACTGCCGAAAATATAGCTCATTTTTTATTAACTGAAATAGCACCTAAATTACTATCTGATTCTGGCATCACGGTCACAAAAATCATTGTTGAAGAAACTACAAAATGTAGAGCAGAGTGTGAGATATAATGGAAAATAATTTAAACTACCCAATAAACGAAATATTCGCCACTCTTCAAGGAGAAGCAACATTTACTGGAACTCCAAGTGTGTTTATACGCCTTCAAGGTTGTGAGGTAGGTTGCGGATGGTGTGACACCAAACATACATGGAAGCTTGATGTAGCCAATCAAGTATCGTTCATTCAAATTAGCCAAAAAACTCAAGACAAAAATAATTGGGCTGACACTAGTCTTGATGAATTAATGACGTATATTCAAGATAACTATCCACAGATTACACATATAGTTATTACTGGCGGAGAACCTGCACAGTACAACTTAACCGCATTATGTGAAAAGCTTGAACAATTAGGAAAGGATGTTCAGATTGAAACTAGTGGGACAGAATTACTAAGAATCACCCCAAATACATGGGTTACTCTATCACCAAAAATTGATATGTCTGGTGGTAAGATTGTGTTGCAAGATGCAGTCAAATACGCCAATGAAATTAAAATGCCTATCGGGAAAAAAAGCGACATTGAGAAACTGAAGCAATTTCTTCTTGAATTTAAAATACCAAGTAATACACCTATATGGCTACAACCATTATCACAAAGCCAAGGTGCAACACAATTATGCATAGAAGAAGCCATGCTTAATAATTGGCGTTTAAGTATTCAGGTACATAAATATCTAAATATTAGATAATTAACAAGAGAACCCAGATTATATATCATATTCGACAATTAATGGCGCATGATCGGAAAATTTAATATCTTTAAAAATTGAAGCATGCTTTATCTTATGACCAAGCTCTGGGGTACAAATTTGATAATCAATTCTCCACCCTACATCTTTAGCGTATGCTTGACCCCGATTTGACCACCAAGTGTACCCTGGTACATCTGCATATAAACTACGCCAAGAATCCACAAACCCACTGTTAAATAATTCACCTATCCATTCTCGCTCTTCTGGTAAAAACCCAGAGTTTTTTAAGTTTCCTTTCCAATTTTTTAAATCAATTGGTTGATGAGCAATGTTCCAATCACCACAAATAACATAATGACGCTTAGATGTGAGTTTCATTTCTAACAGTGGTTTATAGTATTCCATAAATTTAAATTTTTTGATTTGTTTTTCTGGGCCAGAAGAACCAGATGGCAAATACAATGAAATTACTGAAAAATCTTCAAAATCATATTGTAAGTATCGCCCCTCGTCATCTATTTCTTTATTACCCAATCCTATAATAATATTTTTCGGTTCTTTTTTTGCATATATCGCAACACCGCTATAACCTTTCTTTTCTGCAGGGTGAAAAGAGCTATAATAACCATTCCAATTAATTAGCTCACTCGGAATATCTTCAATTGCAACTTTAATTTCTTGCAAACAAATTATATCTGCATTGGTGCTCTCCAGCCATTTAAACAAGCCTTTATTATTCGCCGAACGAATTCCATTCACATTAACCGTAATTATTTTCATATCTTTATCCTTAAGATTTAGGGCATTTAGCTGGTATTTGTTTATGTGTTGAATATTAAATATATAGAAGTGATGTTAAAAGGAGAAATTGTTTGTTGATTTTTGATACAGTTATTCATCTATACCTTTGCATTACAACATCTTGATGTTTATTGCAGATAAACTTCAATAAAACACTAAAATAATATAACCCATAAAAATGGTGGCCTGGGGCAGAATCGAACTGCCGACACAAGGATTTTCAATCCTCTGCTCTACCGACTGAGCTACCTGG
>CAITEL010000241.1 GCA_903891375.1 uncultured Neisseriaceae bacterium | reverse complement strand
TCTTCTTGGGCGGTAAGATCAATCAAATTAAAATCATTAAACCTAACATTTAAATCTTGATAACGCTTATCTAGTATATTGTCTAAGCAACAACTATATGGATACGGAGAACGACGCCCGTTATACAAAACTATGGGCACTACTAATGGTAACGTATTTACTGTGATTTTTTTTGCCGAACACTCGTCGATAAATCTTTGAATTATTTCAATTTTATACCTAATAATTCTAAACGACATTAATTTATCTGGAGTACTTTGATGTTCAATTAAAACGTACACATAACAAAATTCATCATCAGTTCGCCGTTTAGAAGCTGGTTTTAATTTGATTTTATACAGTATATCTGAGAATTGTTCAGTCAAAACATCACTAATAAATGTATCTGGGCAAGCTTCTAGTGTATCCAATTCACAGATTTTTTTAATGTTTTCAGGCAAATGCACATCTAGAAAATCTCTTGCCATATCAACTTTATCAAGAAATTTCTTTGCAATTAAATCGTGGGGATTCTTTATCTTCTTCATACTAGTTATTTTAGCATGATTCATTGCCTAAGCGCAATTATAAAAGTTGAAATAGATAAAAATATTTTTATGTTTTAAACATACTTTAACTTAAGTGGAATTAGAAATTAAAATTGCCAATATGAAATCATAAACTAATATTTGCGACAAAACCTAGTATTATGGTACAATTCAGTATATATGAATTTCAAAAGGAAATTGCAATGTCGATTGCAGTAAATTATTCAAGTACGCCACGTTTTGATATAATAGAGTACGTTAAAAGGCTCCGTAATGCTGGGGTTACTCAGGAAGTTGCTGAAATACAAGGACAAGAAATAGAGCGAATTCTTGAATTTACAATTAATAATGCTAAATCGGAACTACAATTAGCACAAGTAACGTTTAAGGAAGAATTGAAAGCTAAAGATATTGCGACTAAAAGTGATGTAAGAGAATCCGAACTACGACTACAAAAAGAAATCGTAACTATAAAAATGGAATTAGAAATTAAAATTGCCAGTATAAAATCTGATTTATTAAAATGGCAAATTGGTGTTGGGATAACTGCTACTATTGTGATCTTAGGTGGTATGTTTACTATGCTTAAACTAATGATTCATGTATAATCATGCATCATATCGTCTTTAAAAGCTAAAGTTTGATTTATCTATATATTTTCTCTTAAAGTGTTTAAATATAAGCAACCATAGTTCAATGCTTTGTTATATTCTTTTGTAGTTTCTTGATTTCTGCTAAAGTTAACCCAGTGGCTTTAGCTATAAAATCATATGTTGCATTTAATTCGAGCATTGACTTAGCTACATCAAGTATAGCTTCTTGTTTGCCTTCCTGTTTGCCTTCCTGTTTGCCTTCTTGTTTGCCTTCCTGCTTGCCCTCTTGCCTAGCTTTCTTCTGCACAAATTCAGCATATGTCATAATATCACTCCTATAAAATGGTACTTGTTCACTAATTTCTGTAAATATTTGTGTTATCTCTGTTGCATTACCCACATTACCAATATAAACTAATGACGCTTTTATTATTTCGTGGTCAATTTTTAATTGTTCCGCAAGTTTGAATACACGAACTATTATTGGGATCGAATTAACTAAGTCACGTCGAACAATATGTTTTTGTAATATTTCTAATAATGCGATTTTTTTATGTTGTAATATCTTCGTATCTTCTTGGATAGTAAGATCAATCAAATTAAAATCATTAAACCTAACATTTAAATCTTGATAGCGCTTATCTAGTATATCATCCAAGCAACAGCTATATGGATACGGAGAACGACGACCGTTATACAAAACTATTGGAACTACCAATGGTAACGTATTTACTGTTATTTTTTTTGCCGAACACTCGTCGATAAATCTTTGAATTATTTCAATTTTATAACGAATAATTCGAAATGACATAAGTTTATCTGGAGTACTTTGATGTTCAATTAAAACGTATACATAACAAAATTTATCATCTATTCGCCGTTTAGAAGCTGGTTTTAATTTAATTTTATATAGTATATCTGAGAATTGTTCAGTCAACTCATCACAAATAGATCGGAAGAGCGTCGTGTAGGGAAAGAGT
>CAITEL010000240.1 GCA_903891375.1 uncultured Neisseriaceae bacterium | reverse complement strand
TCTAAGAGCATTAGTGAAAACCACAAATCGATGGGATCAATTTTGGAATAGGATTAGCCAAAATGGAATTATGGAACTTCAAGTCGCATGAGGTTGTTACATTAAAAGAGCGTCGCACCCTCCTTATGTATATCGTAACGCATGGTTAATAACCTTTAATGTAAAGTTTGTTCATTAGTAGAATCAACTACATCCTCCGATATTGATATTAAAATAGGATCAGTATGATGCTTTTTTAATAACTCAATAAACACTTCTTTCGAGGTTTTAAATTTAAATTTATTTCTAATGTCATCATTAATTTTATTAACTAAATCAATAGAATGTACTTTTTGCTCGGTTGATATTGAATTTTCATTAAACCACGAAAATTGTTGTCTAAAATTACCTATTTCACTTGAAATAGAACGGTTATCATGTTTTACTGTGTTGATTTGATCGAATAGTTGGTCATAGTATTCAACGTATTTCTTATCTGTTAATCCCGCGGATTTTATTATTGTAATTAATTGCTCATAAAATAAATTGAGGCAATGAGTCAAATCTGGTTTGTCAGATACCACAAATAAAGTTAGAAAACTATATCGATGAATCAAAAAAACACCTGTAGATTTTTTATTGTTAAATGCTAACCCCATAACCCAATCATCCAATGGAGGTGAAACCATGAATTTATTAGAATGCTCGATTTTTAAATCTAATTTAAATAGTTTAGCTAAGTCTTTAGTAAAAGATACAATCATATTTCGTGCTTTATTACTTTAATTTTACCAGTAACCACGTGGTTTATTAAGCTTTGTTTGTGCTCTTTTAGCAATTCAACCATTGATTTTGCCTTTGTAATTAATTCATCAATTTTAGTAGTTTGTTGATCAAGGTGATTGGCGATTTTCTTCTGTTCTTCTAGACAAGGAATCGCAAAGCATATATTATTCAAATCTAGTTGTGTCATACTTGGCAATGCAGTACTAGTTACATAACGACTAAAATCAATATTCAAACATTGATAATAAATAAATTTAATGCACATATTTTTTTTAACATTTGTGTAGAACATTGTATCTACCGTCCAAAATCTGCCAGATACAAACATTGGTTTATCAATAGTTCCTTTTCTACCTAATAGAATAGATTCACCGTCAAATAAATAATCATTTCCTCTAGCAAATTCTCCGCCAGAACCTAAAACTGGGTATAAACCATTTATATCTTCAATATGTTTATAATCTTGACCATTATTTACTTTTGCCACATGCTTTAATTTTTTCACTTGCCAATGTTTAGGAATTTGCCCAAGCCACTCAATTCCGCTATCTTTTAGAGTATATTTTGTTATGAAATCACTTAAATTCATGACGTTATAATTTGCTTGCTTAGCTCTGTTGAATGGTGTTCTCGTATCATCAGAAATAACGGTAATATTATTATATTTAGCAGTAAGCAATATTAATGCGTCTTTAATATGTTTAGAGTTATCATTCGAGATATGCTTTATTTCTTGGCTATCCTCTGTAGAGCCCAGCATAAATCCACCTAATCGTGAGACACCAAGCACCCAACCTTTAGTCGGTAAACATTGGTCTGATAAATTTTCAAATATGTCCAGTAGGCTTTTTTTGCGCTTACTATCTGCTGTTGCCATAATTTCATCATATTGAATATGAGTTATGTAATATTTAATATCTTTTGGTAACTTCTCTAATAAATCGCTATTATCAAGCAAATTGTTAAATACGTTTGTATCAAACATTACTGCTTGAGGTCTAATGCCTTTTGTAACCACATTATTAATTAAAGATTTTTTCTTTTCTTGAAGAAGTTCAATTAATTTCTTTTGTTTTTGGATTAATTCATCAATTTTTGTGGTTTGTTGGTTAAGATAATCAGTAATTGCATTTTGTTCTACTAATGACGGAATAACAAATATAAAATTTGAAATTTGTGGCAATCTTAATGAATCAACAGTATTTTT
>CAITEL010000239.1 GCA_903891375.1 uncultured Neisseriaceae bacterium | reverse complement strand
TCATCATAACTTTTAATTGTTAAATACCCAGCTTGAAATAATATCGCAGTTAAATTTAGATTATCTATTTCAAATGTTTCAAACTGTGACGCATACAACTGATAATTATCGAATTTAAACAACTCTAGATTTGTTTCTTTTTTTATTAATTTAATCAAAAATGATGGATTACCACTAGTAAACCAATAATTAGCAAATTTCATTTTTTGTAATAGTAGTACCGTTGAGTATAAATTATATACCGAAATACCATCCTCACTAAAACAAAAACCATTATACCATTCTTTTATCTTAAGCAAACATTTTGCGTAAGTTATACTTTGTGCTTTAGCTAATTCTTCAATATAATTTTTAAAATATAACTCTAACTCTTCTTGGGTAATCCCACAAATATCTGCATATTGTTTATCCATGGAAATATCATTTAGATTATTTAAATCACTAAATACTCCCACCTTACTAAATCTAGTTACTCCAGTTAAAAACACAAAACGTAAACATTCATCCACACCCTTAATTATTGTATAGAAACCTTTTAAGATATCACGTTTTTTTGATGCCAAAGCCACATCATCAATAACATCCAAAATTGGCTTATCGTATTCATCAATTAAAATCACTACTTGTTGTTTATTACATTTATCATATAATGTAATAATTAAATTCCTAAAGTATAAATCATATGGTAAGCGCTCATAATCTACTTGATTGAATACTCCATAATTAATTGCTATATTTTTTAAATTTTCTTTGATATAAAACTCTAAATCAGTGCTCATAGCCACATTAAAATCAAGGCGAATAATTGGATATACCTGCCAATCCCATTGACTTTGATATATCCACTGTTCTTTAAATAATTCTTTCTTACCACTAAAAACTTCATTAAATGTAGACAATAATGTACTTTTACCAAAACGACGTGGACGTGAGAGAAAAAACTTACTGGGATAGCGCACCATATTATAAACAAACTCGGTTTTATCTACATATTGAAACCCGTTAGATAATATTGTCGTAATATCTGACAAACTAACTGGTAATGGTTTTAATGTATTTTGCATTTAGTGAACTTCCTTAAATTTTAACTGTAACTTCATTCTTTACTCAGTCGTTTCATTCAATCACTTAAAATGATGCGTAATCGGATAACGCCAATCTTTTGCAAAATCCGTCTCTGTAACTTTTGGTCCAACCGCTGATTGTCTGCGCTTATATTCATTAATTTTTATTAAGTGTGCCACTCGCTTAACATCTTGAGTGGTAAATCCTTTACCTATTATTTCATTCGCAGATAGCTTGTCTTCCACTATGTAATTAATAATTTTATCTAAGGTGTCATAATCTGGCAACGAATCCTGATCTACCTGATTATCTCGTAATTCGGCTGACGGTGGCCGAGTTATAATACGCTCTGGAATAATTTCTGATTGGCTATTTCTCCATTTACTTAATTTATACACTACTGTTTTTAGCACATCTTTTAGTACTGCATATCCACCAGCCATATCACCGTATAATGTGGCATAACCTGTTGCCATCTCTGATTTATTACCAGTTGTAAGCACCAAATAACCAAATTTATTTGAAATTGCCATGTTTAATGTACCACGAATACGTGCCTGAAGATTTTCTTCTGTTGCATCCACAGGCATTTCTTTAAAGATTGGTGAAAGTTTATTATTAACTTGGTTAAATATATCATTAATGTCTATCTCGTGGTAATTTTTGAGTTGTAAGCGTTTTACCATTTCTCGTGAGTCATTAATGCTTATATCCGCTGTGTAGATGGATGGCATCATTACAGCCATAACATTATCTACCCCTATTGCGTCAACTGCTATAGCTAAAGTTAGGGCGGAATCAACCCCACCAGATAGACCTAAAACAACCCCGACAAAGCCATTTTTTTTCACATAATCATGTACCCCAAGCACTAAGGATTTATAGATTCGCTCTTCATAATTTGGATAGATATTTTTTATCCCTAGGGTTACTCGTTTGTCATTGTACTCTATATATTCTAGCTCTTCGGTAAACGCATTTAATTGTGCACAAATCTCACCTTTAACATTTAAAACAAATGAAGCACCATCATAAACAATTTCATCTTGTCCGCCAACGGCATTAACGTAAATTAATGGTAAATTGCTCTCTTGGACCCGTTTTTGTGCAATTGCCACACGCTCTTCAAATTTTGTATCATAAAATGGTGAAGCATTCAATACACAAATAATATCTGCACCGCTATTTTTAGCATCAAGTATTGGTTCTGTCTCCCACATATCTTCACATATAACAACACCTACTCTAACTCCATCACACTCTACAACACAGGAGCTACTACCTATCTCAAAATAACGCTTATCATCAAATACACCATAATTAGGGAGTATTTTTTTATCATACCTAGTTAATACTTTACCATCTCTAATTATAAATGCGCTATTAAAACATTTATTTTCTATATGGTACGGTGCAGGTATAACCAAAGTAATACCTGAAATATGCAAAAATGTGTCAAGATATGATTGAATCTGCACATGAAAATCTTCACGAAACAACAAATCCTCAGGGGGATAACCACAAATGGCAAGTTCAGGTAATAAAAATAAACTACACCCAAATGTCTTTGCTTCAATGATTTTTTGTGTAATCTTATTAACATTGGATTCTAAAGCACCAATAATTGCATTAAATTGATAAATTGCTATCTTCATACGTAATTTTAACTTAGTTTACCTTTCGCTTTAGTAATACATTCTTTAGCTTCACGTTTATATCGCATCTCTTCAAACTTACCATCAACAGGTGATATATCTAATGCTTTTGTACAACTATCTAATGCTTCTTTATAATTACCATCATTCATATAAAAACGACCTAAAAATAACCAGTTGTTATCAAACTCTGGGGATTGTTCCGTAGTATTTTTGAATAACTCTATCGCCTTTTTATTACTACCACCAAATAACCCTGGTAACTCTTGATAATAACGTCCTAAGATACGGCTACTACCACTCCAATGATACATGGGATCAATCGCCTTAGCTTTTTTTAATGCATCCATACCATCACCAGCATTAGCGGCTGCCGATAAAATACCTTTAGCTAAACCATAACTACCTAAATCAATAGCATACCAGTAATACCCCTCTACTTTTGATGGTTCTAATTTATATGCGATTTTACCAGCCTCTGCACCATAATTAAATAGCGTAACTCCAGCTTTGGTATCCACAAACATCTTTTCTCCATAGCCATAATTTCCAATAAAGTAGACTAAACGTGCAGTTTTCCACGCTGTTTCAAAATCATTTGCTACTTTTGGCTGATGCATTAGATAATTTGCAATAATTTTTTGATTTGCTAAATTCTCTCTTTTTTCCCAACACTTATCCAATAATTCAACACTCAGTGGCGTAGCATTATTTATAGTAAATCTTCCACCTGTAGTGTTAACTGATGTAGCAATACGAGAACCAGCAACATCTGATGCCTTAACCTCTCCACTAATTGGTTTACCTAAAGTCTGCCCATTACTACCAGTTGAAGTTGCAAAACTATGGGTACATAATCCCACAAGTAATATTTTAACTAGATTTTTTATTTTCATGAATAACTTTCCCTTTCTTACTTAATTTAATACATGTAATAAAGAACAACGGTACAAACAATGTTGCTAAAAATGTAGAGCCTAACATTCCACCAACTATTCCCGTACCAACAGAATGCTGTGAGTTAGCACCAGCACCATCAGCTAACACTAATGGCATGGCACCTAAAATAAATGCTAAAGATGTCATCACAATAGGCCTAAACCTAAGCCTTGCCCCCTCTACTGCAGCATCTCGCGCACTCATACCATGATGTAAATAGCCCTCCAATGCAAATTCCACAATCAAAATGGCATTTTTAGCTGATAATCCAATAAGCGTAATTAAACTTACTTGAAAATAAATATCATTAGGCTTTCCTGAAACTAGCAACATTATGGCAGCACCAAACAATGCAAATGGAATCGACATTAAAATAGACAAAGGTAAACCCCATAATTCGTACAAGGCCGCTAAAATTAAAAATACCATAACAATCCCAAAAATGAATGCAATTTGTGAACTTGCACCACTTGTGGCTTGCTGATACGCTGGTCCAAACCATTTAACTGCATATTGTTCACCTAATACCTTAGGAACTGCGTCATTAATAGCATTCATTACATCGCCACTCGTTTTCCCTGGCTTAGGGTTAACAATGATTTGACTCGCTAAATAGTCATTAAACCGTGTCACAACCTCTGGACCATCTTTAAACGATACTGTGGCTAGGCTCCCCACAGGAATTAACTGACTGGAACCACCACTTTGGGCAATAGCACCACCGTTTGTTGCATTACCTCTAACATACACTGTTTTCAATAAATCTGGTGTATTTCTAAGTTTGTAGTCTGACTGTAAAATCACCCACCATAAATCATTCCATCTCTGGAAGTAATTAACATAATATGTACCAAATGTAGCCTGTAGTGCAGTAAACACATCAGAGATATTTACCCCATATAATTTAGCTTTATCTCGATCTAAATTAATGTATAGTTGTGGCACCGAAACATCATAAAACTGCATTGCAAAAGCTACCGATGGATATTTATTTAACGCACCAATGAGTTTCATTGAATCCGCATATATTTGTCTAACCGAAACATCAGTTGTAGCCTGTAAATAAAAAGTTACGCCACCACTTTGACTGAGTCCACGAATTGGAGGTGAATTAAAGGCAATAATCCTAGCACCTTTATCCATATAACCAAATTTATTAGTTGATGCTATTAGTGCATCTATTTGTTGGCTTTTCTTTTTCCTTTCATCCCACGGTTTTAGCGTAGTCACAACAAAAGCAGCATTTGTTTTGTTTGTTCCATTATCTAGTATGTCAATACCCACTAACGCTAGGGTTTGGTATGTTGCAGGTAATGTGTTTAAATATTGCGCCAATTTCATTGACTCTTTCGTGGTTCTATCTAGCGATGAAGCACCTGGTAACGTTACAGTAGTATAATAATAACCCATATCTTCTAATGGCATCAATGACCCTGGGATAATTTTATATAAACCTACTGTAATCACTGAAACTATTGCAAAAATAATATAAGCTACCTTAGTTTTATCTAATAAATAGTTTACTAGTTTTAAATAAAATGCCTTAAATTTTTCAAACCCCATATCAAAAACTTGAAAAAATTTAGGTTTAGTTTTTTCTGCTTCATGTGTAACGTTTTTAAGAAAAATTGCACAAAGCGTTGGAGTTAAGGTTAGAGCTACAACCCCCGATAAAAACACTGAGATTGCAATAGTAACTGCGAATTGTTTAAAAAGTAACCCAGCAAATCCACCTAAAAACGCAACAGGTAAAAACACCGAGTTAAGCACCAAAACAATTGCAATAACTGGGGAGGCCACTTCTTCCATAGCCTTAATCGCTGCATCAGTGGAGTTTAGTTTTTCCTCTGCCATGAGGCGCTCTACGTTCTCTAGGACGACTATCGCATCATCAACCACAATCCCAATAGCTAAAACCACTGCAAATAATGTCAATGTATTTATTGAAAACCCCAAAGCATAAATACCAGCAAATGTTCCAATAATAGATACTGGAATAGCTAACATCGGAATTATCGTTCCACGTAAATTTTGAATAAACAAAAAAACAACTAAGAAAACTAAAATGAACGCATCCCTAAAAGTAGATAATACCTGGTGTATCGAGGCCTTTACGAATACAGAAGCATCATAGTGGTAATAGTATTTGATTCCAGCTGGAAAATGTTTAGATAATTCTTTCATAGTATTATCTATAACCTGTTTAGTGGATAATTGATTAGCCCCTGGCGCTAAGTATAACAGTAATGATACTGAATCCCTATATGTTAACTTCCCAGTTTTAGGATCTTTATCAATTTTTAATGCGGTAGTTGCATATGACTGTCCATCTAGCGTAACTCTACCTAAATCTTTTATTCGTATAATTTGATTTTGACCATTATTTTGATTGGCTCGTACGATAATATTTTTAAATTGCTCCACATCAGTAAAATACCCTTGGGTGTTTATCATAAATTGGAATTGTGATTTACCGTTAGTAGGAGGCATGCCCATTAAACCAATAGAAAATGGTTTATTTTGTTCTTGAATCGCACTTGATACATCATTAGTAGTGAGCCCGTAGTAAGCTAATTTTTTTGGATCTAACCAAACTCGCATAGCAAAATTATTATTTCCCACCAAATTTACAAGACCAACACCATTTATTTGACTCAATACTGGATATACGTAACGATAAGCGTAATTGCTTAAGAATATTTTATCTGGATACCCATCCGTATACATATTGATGAGCAAGAACATATCTGGAGAGGCTTTACGCACCGTAACACCTTGTTGTTGTACACTTAATGGCATTTGCGGTAAAGCTGAATTAATACGGTTAAGGACATCACTCATTACCGAGTTTAAATCCGTACCAATATCAAAATAAATAGTAATTGAAACTGAATTACTTGCATTGGCACTTGATGACACCATATAAAGCATATTGCTCACTCCAGAGATTTGATCCTCTAACGGAGCAGCAACTGAACTTGCCAAAGTTTCTGAATTAGCACCTGGGAATGTTGCATTAACGACAATCCGTGGTGGAGTGATATCAGGGTATTGGGAAATAGGTGCAGCCCAAATAGCTACTGCACCTGCTATAACTATAATAATTGAGATTACTATTGATAAGACAGGTCGTAGTATAAAAAAACGACAAAACATTATTATTATCCTTTATGCGTGGTTAGATTTCATTTAAAATATTTGCTTTAGTTTGGGTTGTTGTACTATCAATCACCACAGTATCTCCTGGTAAAACTTTCATCCCACCATTAACAATAACTTTATCACCATCATTTAAACCCGCATCGATAACCCATAGTTGCCCATTCATTACACCAGTTGTAATTGGGCGCTTTACTACTTTATTATCATCGCCTAATGTATATATAAACGCTGTTTTATCATCTCTAAAAACTGACGATTGTGGAATAGCTATTGCTTTTTTAAATAGCGCTCCTACCAAATATACATGGACATATTGACCTGAAAGTAACTTTATACTAATATTTTTGTTATCTACATCCCCACGCATATTCCATGTACCATTTTGTAAACTGATTCTTGTATCAAAAAAATTTACTTTACCAGCACTTTCTATCATTGTTCCATCAGCTAACTGTAGATTCATCAGAAATTTATAATCATTCGGAATAATTACTTTACCAGCTGCTATACCATTTTGTAGTTCTAAACGATCATTCTCAGGTACCGAAAAGTTTATGTACATGTCACTTTTACTATTAATATTATTTAAAACTGTTTGATATGCAGTTACCATCGTACCCACTGAAACTAATCTTTCCGAAATCAATCCATCAACAGGAGACCTTACGTCACAATACTCCAAGTTTAGTTTGTCGTTTTTTATGTTAGCTTGATCTGTTTGAACCTGACCTGCAGATGTATTATAGTTTATCGTAGCGGTATCAACATCTTGCTGTGCAACACCTCCAACTTTATACAAACTGTTATATCTATCTAAAATTATTTTATTTTGCGTAGCTGCAGTTTGATCTTTCAGCAATTGCCCCTGATCTGCCTCTAATTGATTCTGAAAAGGTCTTGGATCAACTTGGTACAATATTTGGTCTTTCTTTACAAAAGAACCTTCTTTGTATAGTTGCTTAAATAATACGCCATTTACACGCGGTATCACCTGAAAATCAGCTACACCACTAACTGAACCTGGATAATCAAACCCATAAGGTACATTGTGGCCTTTTACCACCAAAATATCTACATGATGTGGGGGTAATTGCATTTTCTGCTTCTTACTGCAACCAAACACTGCAAGACTCACGAATAAAACAGCTAATAATTTCTTCATTTATATATATTCCAAAAATTTATCAATACGAACCATTAGAGTAAACGTAACCCCACTCTCAATTTATTACCACAAAAAATAAATAAAACTTATGCACCGTTTACGGTAACAATTGTAACATAAATTTCAACTTGTGCTACAATATTCACCTAGGAAATAAACTTTCATCTTTATCTTTTTTAAAAAAACAATAAAATATAGTAGGTTAACAATAGCGATGCAACTAACTTTTAGTAGAATTTCACAATTATTTATCTTTATTAATATTCTCGCTCTATTTACTCTACCACAATTAAATAACATTCATTTTGACCCGTCACCATCTATGTGGGCACAAGTAACTTTTGCTTGGGCGAGTATTTCGCTATTTGTGCTTATTTGTCTAACTCAAAAAAAAATTAGTATCCCATTTATTACCATTCCATTAGCATTATTTGCTTTTTATCTATGTATTCAACAATTTTTTGTAGTAATACCCTTTATTGGTTTATCTTATACCACCGCATTAGAAATGTTGATTTGTATTTTTTTAAGTATTTCAGTCAACACCATGATTACTAATTTTGGCTTACGACGTTTTACTTTATACCTATGCTGGGCAATATTAATCGGAGCATTAATCCAATCTGGCATTGGTTTTATTCAATATAACAATCTCTTTAGATATTTCGGTGGAGTAATTTTTTATGACCCCAACCATCCAAATACCGATATTTTTGGCCACTTTGGTCAACGCAACCATTATTGCCATTTTTTAACTTGGGGGACCTTCGCACTTATTTATTTATTTCATACTAAAACCATTAATAAATACATTGCTTTTATGATCACATGCTGGCTAATGTTTAGCATTACCATTTCCGCCTCCAGAAGTGCATTTATATATTTCGGAGTTGCCACAATAATTACTTTTCTCTATGCCATATTTAAGCGCGACAAAGATTCTAAAAATTTATTTCTCACTGTATTTTTCGCCACAATTTTATTATTTACTTTCGAATATTTTTATCCACTTATCCAATTAAGTAAGCACAATACTCAAATCAGTTCTGGTTTAGCCAGAATTTCTGGAGATACTGGTGCTGAAGCTGGCAGGAGACTTGTTGAATGGAAAAAGGCATTTTCAACTTTTAAACAAAATCCAATTTTTGGGGCTGGATTATTTGGCTATGCGCAATATGGAATATACCTCAATCACCTCTTTGTAAATGTTCCATTAAATAGTGGTTTATTTACTAATTGTCACAATTTAATCCTACAATTACTTGCTGAAACAGGGGTTCTTGGTTTTACAATTGTGATTGGTGGAATAATTTTCGTGATAATTCGTATTATTAAAAACACCTCAGCTGAAACTATTGTTATTTTATGCATGGTAGGAACAACTCTATCGCATAGTATGCTTGAATATCCATTGTGGTATTTATACTTTTTGGGTCCATTAATCATGTTTTTATCTATTGATAAACCCATTAAAATCTTTAGCAATTATTTGATAATTGGGGTATTTATACTGCCTATATGTATTACAAGTTATTTAATAGTCACAAATAGCCTCATTTACAATAAAATGGTAGAATATATTGACACACCAGAAGATTTGCCTACATTTCAGACCCAAGCTAAATATTTGGAAGATATTGCTCGCAATAACAAACTTATGGGATATTTGGCTACATTCACCCTAGATAACTATATTATAGTAGATAGCCCGTATACCACTAAAACATTCACCCTAGATAACCAGCTAAAATATGTGAATACATTAACCAATTTTCAACCATATCCAGATGATATGATTAAACTTGCAAAATTAAAATGGAATAATGGCGATAAAAAAGGAGCTGAGTATTTAGTATCGACAGCGACTAATGCATATCCAGTCTACAGAAGTGGTTTTTTATCCAGCCTGCACGTGCGAAAATACAAAGTGTTATACAATATAGTAAATGAGAAAAACCATTAATATTTATCACATGTATAGCATAAAACCGCATATACTTTAAATATACATAAAACATTAATAATTAGGAAAATACCATGAAAATAGGCGTTGATTTAGGTGGAACTAAAACTGAGATTATAGTTTTAAGTGATGATAATACACCCATTTTTTCTAAACGTATAGCTTCTCCTCGCAATGAGTACTCTGCTACCATACAATGTATTGTCAATTTAGTTAAAGAAGCCTCCACTACAGTTTTTGGGAGTCACAATGTAGACAGCATTGGTGTTGCCACACCTGGCGCCGTTTCATCTACATCACAACTTATTAAAAACTCTAACTCCGTGTGGCTGAATAATAAGCCTTTTCATACTGATTTATCATTAGCATTAAACTGCAAGGTTTATATTGCCAATGATGCCAACTGTATGGCTTTATCTGAGGCTTGTGATGGTGCTGGTTCTAATGCCAATACAGTGTTTGGTATAATTTTGGGTACAGGTTGTGGCGCTGGTATTACAATAAATAAGCATATATATGCGGGTAAAAATGGAGTTGCTGGAGAATGGGGACATAATCAATTACCATGGATGAATGACGATGAACTGATATTTGCAAAAACTCAAACTTGTTATTGCGGGAAAAATGGTTGTATTGAGCAGTTTTTGTCAGGCACTGGATTTGCCAGATATTATAATTTCTGCAATGGTTTTTCCACCAATTTAAAAAGTGAAGAAATATTCGCCATAGCCGATACTGGCGATGTTTTAGCAAACAAATGCATTGAACTTTATGAAGTACGTCTAGCAAAGTCTCTCGGGCATATCATAAATATATTAGACCCCGACATTATTGTGGCCGCTGGCGGTATGTCAAATATTGAACGAATCTACCATAATGTAAATAAACACCTAAATAACTGGGTGTTCGGGCATGAAAGTGCGACCAAAATGGTTAAATCACAACATGGTGACGCCAGTGGCGTACGTGGAGCAGCATGGTTAAATCAATGAACCTCCACGATGCAAGCATACGCAGTATCTTGAGAGCAAAAACTTCTACAGGGCAAGGCTGGATACCAGCCTTCGCTGGTATGACAGTGTCGCAGCAAGCAGCAAGGAACTATACCCAAAATGATTAAATAATTGACAGTGAACACAAACATATGATATACTAGTGTAGTTAAAATTCACTACATATTTGAGGTGCACCATGAAAAATTCAGTTATTGCCACAAGTATTAGGCTACCTATTGGGGCAGATGCTATACTTGAAAAATTGACACATGATTTACATATATCAAAATCAAAGTTTATCAGAGATGCTATTATAGAAAAAATTGAAAATGCATTAGACATCAAAGCAATAAACGATGTGTTAGCTAGAAACGAAAAAACTTATTCTATGGAAGAAATAAAGCGTGAGCTTGATTTGGAGTATTAATTTTAGTGACAGTGCAAAAAAACAACTTAAATCATTAGACAAACAAATTACAAAACGAATATTAAAATGGCTAGAAACAAGACTAACTTCTGGTGTCAATCCAAGACTATGGGGCAAACAACTCCAAGGCAACATATTAGGCGACATGTGGCGTTATCGTGTTGGAGATTATAGAATTTTATGTGTTATTAAAGATAACATAGTGACTATTGCGGTTATTTCTATCGGACACAGAAAAGACATATACGATTAATTCTAATTCTGCTTACAAAAGTACACTAATATAATTTATTCGCTAACCCTATGTAATTATGTGGAGTTAATTGAAATAGTGCATTTTTCTCTACTTCATTTAATTCAAGACTATTAATGAAGTCCCTTACTTTAGTACGATCTATTTTTATGTGCTCCAAAAAAAATTCATTGAACTGCGCTTCGGTTAATTCGATTGCTATGGTTGTGTTTGCTACGTTTTTTGCCATTTGGGATGCCTCATATTAAAAATATTGTTGAAATTATTATATGGGGCATAACTTTGGCTTAGCAATGGTCTACATGAAAATAAAAACTAGAAATTGGTTGTTACTGATTAAATAAAAATTATTCTTAGGAGAACTGCATGTATTCTTTAGATGACCTATTATTATTTTTTAAAGTTGTAGAGTTTGGTAGTTTCACCAATGTTGCAACACATTTAAAAATCTCACAATCAACAGTTAGCCGTAGAATTAAAAGTTTGGAAGATGAGTTAAATCTCGCATTAATAAATCGTAATTCTAGTGCATTTGAAATAACATCAGCTGGTAATATCTTATATACAAATGCAAACTATGCTTTAAATAATGTAGATGAGATTGTTCGTGAAACTAAAGAAATGAATAGTGCAATTAAAGGCACTTTGAGTGTAGCTCTACCACCACTACTTAGTTATGAATTAATCAGTCCTAAGTTACCAGATTTTTTATTACAATACCCAGAAATAAACCTACATGTCACATATATTAATTCAGATATTAATCTATTAGAATCTGGATTCGATATTGCAGTTATTAACCATCACCCAAAACAAACCTCACAAAAAATTAGATTTCTACTCTCCGCCGAAGCATTACTTTATTGCACACAAGAGTATGCGTCACGCTATGGAGTTCCGCAAAATGTCGAAGATTTATCTAAACATTTAATTACTGGATATATTGACCATCGATTTACTACATCGCAAAATTTATTAGAAATATCGCATCGAGGTACTGGCGAAAAACTTAGTGCACCTATGCCAAACAGAATAAGAACCAACGACTCATCACAATCCGTAAAGCTTTTGCAATCAAACAATGTGATTGTAGCGTTATATGACTATTCTGAACAAGCCAAGAATCAGGATTTAATTCAAGTTTTACCAGATTATAATCTATTCTCCCTACATTATTATATTATGCGTCATAATACCGACACTAGCATGAAAACCAAAGTCTTTTATGATTTTATTTTAAAATGTGTTCAGGCAATTTAAAATATACAATTAAGTAACTAAAGAAGGTTATACTCACTCATATTCAAGTTTCATTGTTTGAATATGAATGAGTAAATTACACATAAAATACTCAGACATCCCACCATAGACCAATTCCAACTACAGGCATTTTTAAATTAACCCAAATATTAACTAAACAGAATATTTAAATTCAATGTCACTCCATTTTTGCATAGCAAGGTATTGAGATTTGGCTATTTTCTTATTTTTCACAAAATGTTATAGTTATGCTCTAAGTAAAATTATAAGGACCAAATTATGAAATTATTACATAAAAAATGTGCATCATAAATAATGCGGGGTTATTTGTTGCTGTCGGTATTCAAGGTATAATTTTGACTTCAACAAATGGGCTTATTTGGGATGTAATAAATTCAGGCCTTAAGAGTCACAACTTGCTTAGTATAACTGTTGATGCGAATGGATTTTTTGTTGCGGTTGGTGATTATGCAGATATTGTAAGTTCGTCAGATGGAATTAAATGGAAATTACAAAATGAATCATCAGAGCACCCTATTTCTACATTATTTAGTGTTGCGGTGGCTACAAATGGGGTATTTGTTGCCGTTGGTAATTATGGGGAAATTTGGTACTCTACAAATGGAAATGATTGGAACATCACCATATAATATATCAGATAGCATAAATGAATATACTTCAAGAATACTTGAGGAATATTCATTTATGCATGGGAAGGTATCTAACATTGGTGGTTTTACTAATTTGATATAAATGGTATT